>NZ_JBQHWS010000094.1:0-14052 GCF_052063845.1 Blautia sp. HCP3S3_D9 | reverse complement strand
TGTTCCAAGTACTACGTCGTAACCAGTTGCGTTTGCAGCTGCTTTGTATGTTACTTTGATAGTAGATCCGCTTACTTTAACGTTTGTGATAACTGGAGCGTCCGGTGTGATTGCGGATACAACGAATGGATATGCATTTGACCAGTCGCTGAATACTTTCTTACCGTTCTCGTCACGTTTCCAAGCGTGGCAGTATGCGTAGTATGTTTCCTGCTGTACATATTTGAATGTAGTAGATGTCTGTACCTGGTTTTTGTTTACAGATGTATAATCTTTGTTTGTGATGCAATCACGGTCTGTAGAAATTACATAGTCATAACCTGCAGCGCCATCAGCTTCACCAGAAAGGATTACAGTTGCTTTGTTACCAACAACATTTACTTTGCTGATCATTGGAGCATCTGGTTTTTCATTCTCTGCTTTGCCTGTAGCATTAACTGTCTTAGAACCAGTATAGTTCTTAGATGTGCTGTTAGCAGTTACAGTATATGTTCCATCGCTGTTCTTAGTAGATGTATACTCTGTTGTAGGAACTGGGATATAACCGTTCATAACAGTTACAACACCGTCTACAACCTTAACATCACAGTCTTTGATATCTTTTTTGTCAATGCTCCAAGCTGCATTTAATGCAACCTGTGAACCAGTGTATCCGCCAAGACCTTTAACGATAACGCCGTATGCTTTTCCATCTGTAACATCTGTGCAATTAGCAATTTCTTTATATGAAGCTTCTCCATACTTTCCAGTATAGAATTTCAGTTCATAATCTTTTCCTTCAACAAGAGTCTGACCTTTAATCTGAACCAGAACTTCTGGTTTAACAGCAAGACCGCCTGCATAAGTACCATTTTTTACAGAAACATTCTTTTCTTGCTAACTTCCCATGTTTTTCCTACTCAAACCAAAACGCGCCATCAATCACATGCTGTGAATGATGGCGCTAACTGTTTATGCACTCTCAAGAAACGCCAGGATTTCGGCTCTGGTTTTTGAACTTTTTGCGATGGCTTCTAACAGCTCTTTCTTCTCAGCATAGAGGCCATCGAGTTCATCGGTCAGTCTATCGCATCTTTCTTTCAGTTTTCTCAGTTTTTCCTCGCATTCGAGAATCTTATCATCAATCGATTTTATCGTCTTCAATCGTGCCATATTCATCTTCCTCCTTTTCAGGCCTTTCGGCATGCATTAATTCTTTACCAATCGCCAGAGCTCGTGCTTTTGCATCTGCCTCGTCAATTCCGAAAGATCCGAGTATCGTTTTCTGTGTAGCTGTGATTGCATGATCCAGCTTATAGTTTCCACCAGGCTGCCTTATTAACTCAATCTTTTCCAGTTCTCTCAAAGCAGCTGGAACTGTCATGAAGTTCGGACGGTTGATCATCTCAGCTTTTCTTTTTCTAAGCTGTGTGTAAATCTTGCAGCGTATGATCAAGGCAATGAAAGCTACAAATACTTTTCCCTCAAATGTATTGCTGCCGGATACTCTGAGTGTACGGTTACCCAGGAAAGATTTATCGCTGCAGAACAGTTTTTCAGAAGTATCACGGCTCTTATACAGAAGCAGAGCATCTTTTGCTGTCATCTTCCTGGATGTTACTATGGCGAAGTAGCCACAGAGCTTCAGTTCTCGTTCGATTACATCCGCCTTCTCCTTATAACCATACAGGATCTGCTTTCCGTTCTTTTCATGATAGGTCAATTCGTAATAATGAGTATACTTCTTTGGAAGCGCAGCCTCTTTCCCTTTACATTTATTCATGGCTTCTTCCATGCGGCGGAGTTCGTTTTCCAGCTGGGTACGTTCAGCACTTTCACGCCTGATGCTGTGGTACAGGTGGAACCATCGTTCAACTTCATCATCCGCATACAGTTTTGACTGAAGTGTCATGCCGTATGTTTCGTATTCATTGATATAACAGGCTCTTTTGGTCTCAAATGTGCCTTTCTTGTCAAGAATCAGCTGATTTACAAAGGAACCGCGTCCCTTCACCATGATTACAAAGTCATACCTGCATTTATCCATAAAGGCGATGTTATCTCTGCTGAAATAGCCTCTGTCCAGAACAAATCCAATGTTTTTATATCCGTATCCCTGAAATTTCTCCAATACATACTGCAGCTGCGAAACATCAACAACACTTCCGGGGTAGCTTTCGTATAACAACGGTTCCTGGTTCTTAAGGTCATAAGCTATCGCATAATTAACGATTGGAGCTCCGATATCTTCCTTTGGATGACCGTATTCTGCCTTCTCCACGTCGCCAGCCTTGCAGTTCTTATTCGTAGAATCATAGGAGATATAAATTTTCTCACGATGGTTTCTTTTTTCATTCCAGTCATTAAGAAAAGCAATTCGTTCATCTTCACCGATTTCAGACAGAAATATGGATATAGTTGAATCACTGTATACCTTATGACCAGGGGTCAGCACTGGATGATTGTATGCATAATCAGGATAATACTGGGCTGCATTGTTCTCACTGATAATGGAATACGCTGCCAGATCCAGGAGCAGTCCTTTTCCACGGTCGTCCCAGCTGCCCAGGTAGTTCTGAAGTTTATAATCGTCAATGATCTTTTTGATTACAAGAAAAGCTCCGACACGAATACAGGAACTTCTGGAAGCATCCTTCTCTGTATCAGGAAGCACAACATCCGGAAAATATTTTTCGAAGTTTGGATTTGGATACATCATGGTTGGATCAGAAGGATCCATCTTTCCGATGGTAGTACGCAAAGGGACGTTGTATTTCTTCTCAGGAATATATTTTCTATCGTAAGTGTATTCGATGTAAGTGACATCCTTACGCTTGTTTTTGGAGATTTTGCCGGTGTTTTCCGGGATTTTTACTAAAAAATCGTAGTACATTTTTTCACCTCATAAGTTAGAAATCCTACTCAATAAGTATAACAAAGAATCCGCACATTTGCAAGAGAAATGTGCGGAAAACGTTGATTTTATAAGGAAAATCCCAGTTTGGTAATATAAGAAATCAGATTGAGTATGACAATTCCTGGGAAGTTAGCAATTATTCTGGTGTAATCATGATCAGCCTCGTATTGTTTCAAGAATGGGAGATGAAAACCGCTGCTGGAAAGAATCTGCCAAGATGCTTGCCGCTGCTGTCCACATGATGAGAGGAACTCCTTATATTTATCAGGGAGAGGAACTGGGAATGACAAACGCCCATTATACAGATATTTCTCAGTACCGCGATGTGGAAAGCCTGAATTATTATGAGATTCTTCTCTCACAGGGAAAGACAAAAGAAGAGGCCCTGAAAATCCTTGCATCCAAGTCCAGAGATAATTCCAGAACTCCAATGCAGTGGTCCGCTGAGAAAAATGCCGGTTTTTCTGATGCAGACCCATGGCTGGGAGTACCGGAGAATTATAAGGAAATCAATGCAGAGAAAGAAACAAAAGAAACAGATTCTATTTATTCTTTCTACAGAAGACTGATCGAACTGAGAAAAGAAAAGAAAGTAATTTCTGAAGGAAGTATTGAATTTCTGGAAAGAGAAAACGCAGATGTTCTTGCATATAAGAGAGCATATGAGAAGGAAGAAATTATCGTTTTCAATAATCTTACAGGAAAAGAAATCACAGTACAGATGCAGCCGGAGTGGAAAGAGTATCATAAACTGCTGGGTAATTATCCGGATGATTCTGCAAACATTGACGGAGAAAAGCTTGTGCTGAGGCCATATGAAACTCTGAGTCTTGAGGCATAAGATTACGGGAAACAGAGTAAAAATATATCGTATCATTATTTTTTGCTGATTTTAACCGAATCAAGTAAGTCTGTTGCAAACGGAAAAAAGAGTCAGAAATGACTCTTTTTTCTACGTTATGGAAATGATAACGATTCATTTAATGAAGCTGAAAAACAACAGTTTCGTAAGGCTTGAGCACCAGTGTTCCATTACCGTATTCCACTTCGTTTTCACCGTAATTGGAGATGATAACAGGAGTATCATACGGTAATTCAATATTTTCAGCGGCATAATCGAACTTCTGCATGGATGCAGAAAAGTTATGCACTGCCAGCCATGTTTCGTTCTGATAATTTCTGGTATAGGCAATTATCGGACCTTCTTCCGGGCAGCAGAGTTTGAAATCGCCATGAGCCATTATCGGATGTTCTTTACGCAGTGTTATGAGATTCTGGTAGAATCTGAAAACAGAAGAGTCGTCTTTCATCTGGCTTTCTGCGTTAATAAGCTTATAGTTTGGATTGACACCAAGCCATGGAGTATGCTCGGAAAATCCGCCGTTTGGACTGTCATTCCACTGCATCGGAGTTCTTGCATTATCACGACTGATACTCTGGGATTCTGCTAATGCTTCTTCTGGGGAGGAGCCATTTTCAATCATGGTTTTATAGTAATTGCGGGTATCAATGTCATCATAATCATCGATAGACGGGAATGCGACATTGGTCATTCCGAATTCTTCACCCTGGAAAACAAATGGGGTTCCCGGAAGTGTATGCAGATAACATGCCAGCATTTTGGCTGATTCTGACCAGAATTCTTTATCATTTCCATAGAGGGAAACCTGACGTGGTTTGTCGTGGTTGCTTAAAAATCTTGCCCACCATCCGTCTTTTTTCAGAGTTTCATAATCTTTTTTCAGGTCGCGTTTCAGCTTCTCCGGTGACCAGGTCTGGATTTCTACGATTGGAGGAACAAACGGGATTGACATATTAAATTCTTTGCTTGCAGCACTGGAATAGTTGATGGCATCCTGTTCATTATTGATGTTGACTTCTCCGACACTCATCAGATTGTCAGGGGTCATGGTTGCAGCAACCATTTCACGGATGTAGCGGTGAGTTCCTTCAAGGTTTACACATGCTACAGTACCGATCGGTTCATTCATATCTGCACGTCCGTCCAGACCTTTGTCCAGATAGCTGATGGCGTCAATGCGGTAGCCGTCGACACCTTTCTCATTCCAGAAACGGATGATATCAAAGATTTTCTCTTTGGTTTCCGGATTATCCCAGTTCAGATCCGGCTGTTCTCTGGCAAAGAAGTGAAGATAATACTGTCCTCTTTCCGGGACATATTCCCAGGCACTTCCGCCGAATACAGACATCCAGCAGTTCGGGGCACCTCCGTCCGGGGCAGGGTCACGCCAGATATAATAATCGCTGTAAGGATTATTGCGGGATTTCCTTGATTCCTGGAACCAGATATGTTTGTCAGAAGAATGGTTCAGAACCAGATCCATGATAATGGCGATGCCGCGTTCATGTGCGCCGTCGCGGAAAGCTTCCCAGTCTTCCATGGTTCCGAATTCTTCCATGATCGCGAAATAATCGGAGATATCGTAGCCGTTATCCACATTCGGAGAAGCGTAGACAGGGGACATCCATACGGCATTGATGCCAAGCTCTTTCAGATAATCTAATTTCTCAATCATTCCCTTCAGATCTCCGATTCCGTCATTGTTTCCATCTTTAAAACTTCGAGGGTAAATCTGGTAAATGACCAGATCTTTGTACCAGTCTTTTGTGTGTTTCATATTTCCACCCTTTCGTCTTTTTGCATAAATAAATTCTGAATTTATTATATTGTATTGTGCAAAAAAACGCAATATAGAAAACATAGAAAGAAAATATAGAAAAGAAAACACATAAAAAACGGTTATTGTATCCTGCCTGGAGGAACAATAACCGTTTGAAATAATTATAGAATTATGAAATCAGGAGCAGATAGCGAAGCATATTGCGGATATCCCCCGACTTATCTGTTTCTTCAATAATGTATGATTTATGCAGAAACCGAATCCCTGAAATCTTTCCGGAACAGTAATGCAGCTCCGGCAATAAATACAAAGCAGACTACCCAGGTAACCGGTTCACAGACACATACCGCCAGGTATCCCTTTACCGGTTCGATCCAGAAGGCAAAGATAACTTTACCGATCAGTTCCAGAGCACTGCACAGCAATGGAGAGAGCTGATGGCGCATTCCCTGAAGGGCATTTCGCATAATAACAAGAAATGCCATAGGCGGGAACATGGCGGTGCTGATTCGGACATAGAGAAGTGCATTGTCAATCACTGTCGGGTTATCGCTTCCTGTGATCAGCCGCACTGCGTAGGGAGCTATAAAGACTGAGAAAGCTACTGCGATCAGCCACCAGATCAGGTAAAGGCCGAACGCAACTTTGATTCCTCCCCAGATGCGGGAACGTTTTCCTGCTCCGTAATTCTGACTGGAAAAGGTTGCAGCACTGCTTGCCAGGGCAGTTCCCGGCATCATGAACAGTTCTGCGAGCCTGCGTCCTCCGACCTGAGCTGCGATGTATACGTTTCCGAGAGCATTAATGCTACTCTGCAAAATAACACTTCCGATACTGAAGATCGCATTCATCAATGCCATACTCATACCGGTAAGAACCATATCAAGGACAAAACCGGATGGTACATGCAGGTCAGAGCGTTCCGGGCGAAGCTGCGGATAATTTTTTATAATGTAAAAGAAACAGAGGACAACACTGATTGCCTGAGCGAGGATCGTAGCAGATGCAGCACCCTGGATTCCCAGATGCAATGGTCCCATAAACAGGATATCCAGAATCACATTGATCACACTGCTGATGATCAGAAAAATCAGCGGAGTAATACTGTTTCCGATTGCGCGCAGGAGACCGGATTCTGTGTTATACATCATGGTCAGCGGGATTCCTGCCAGGATTATTGTAATATAGCTCATAGCGCCTGCAAAAGTATCTTCAGGTGTCTGAAGAACATGCAGAAGCGGATAACGGAAAATAAGGAATCCGGCAGTCATTATGAGTGCAGTTACGAATGACAGAATGATCATCCAGCAGGCTGATTTTCTCATTTCATTCATTTCTCCGCTGCCGAACCAGCGGCTGACCGGAAGGGAAAGACCATTGGTCAGTCCGATGCAAAAGGAAGTGATGAGGCTGTATAATGCGGCGGTAGCTCCGATCTGAGCCAGCGCATTATCGCCAAGTAAGTGTCCTGCAATTGCTGTATCGGCAAGATTATAAAGCTGCTGCAGCAGGCATCCGACGAAAATTGGAAATGCAAACGCAAGCAGAAGCCTGGGAATGTTTCCCTTTGTCATGTCCAGGACACGGCTTTTAGTGGTGGTTTCAGACATAAAAAATCTCCTTAAATCGTTGGTACTGAAATGATACGGGAATTCGTATTCGGTGTAGAGCCACGTAGCGAAGCGAACTACGAATATCCTCCCGAAAAAGAATTGTGCAATAAAAAAATGCTGTAAAGCCAGCACTTTTTGTATTGTGGGTTACATATAAATATTGTTTGGCTTCTGTCAGAAAATGGCTGAACAGAAAAATGATCAAATGACCAAGAGTAATTATAAAGCCTGCGAAAACGATTGTAAAGATTGTATGGAAAAAAATTTTATGTTAGAATATGCGTGTAAAAAAGGACTTGATGATGACAGACGGAGAAGAAAATGAACGCGAATTTTGAGTATTATAAAGTTTTTTATTATGTATCCAAGTATGAAAATCTGACGAAAGCGGCATCAGTTTTAAAGACCAGTCAGCCTGCGGTGACAAGGACGATACACAACCTTGAAAATATACTGGGATGCAGATTGTTTATCCGAAGTAAAAGCGGAATGAAACTGACACCGGAGGGACGGATTTTTTATGAATATGTGGCTGCGGGATGTGCGCAGTTTTTTAAAGCGGAAGATAATCTGAATAATCTGATCAGTCTGGAAAATGGAACCATCTATATCAGTGCAACAGAGACGGCGCTTCACTGTTATCTGTTTGAAGCTGTCAGAGACTTTAATATTCAATATCCGAATGTCCACTTTAAGATACTGAATAACAGTACGACGGATTCTGTCAATGCATTGAAAGAGGGGAAAGTAGACCTTGCGGTTGTGTCGGCGGCCTTACAGGTGGCAGAGCCACTGAAGATGAAAGTTGTGCGAAAGTATAAAGAAATTCTGATCAGTGGAAGCCGCTTTTCAGAACTGAAGGGACGGAAGACTTCGCTGGAAGAACTGTCTGCCTATCCATGGATCAGCCTGACTTCTGAGGCAATCACCAGAAGATTCCTGAATGCGTATTTTGCGAAAAATGGCTTACAGTTTTCGCCGGATGTAGAGCTGGCGACTACGGATATGATTCTTCCGGCAGTACGTTACAATATGGGAATCGGATTTCTGCCGGAGGAGTTTGCAAAAGATGATCTGGCATCAGGGAAAGTTTTTGCAATTGATGTAAACGAGACCTTTCCGGAGAGAAGCATTATTCTGATCCACGATACGGAATATCCACAGAGTATTGCGTCGAAAGCATTTCAGAAATTTCTTTCGGACAGAGAAAGGTAGAATGTTCAGAGGGAACATATAGATTAGCTGCCCTGTCTGAACGTTTGAACAATTGCCATCAGGAAATCCATATTATAGGAATCCCTGATGGCTGATTATATTTATAAGGAATTTATCATTGTCTGGGTGATCAAAAATCATTCTCCTGATCTGTAAATAAAACCGCGATCAGAGATTATTTATGCCACTCCCAGTTTCTGATCTCTTCAAGATCCTGGCCGTATTCAGCAATGTACTGTTTGTGCTCAACAAGCTTGTCGTTCATCTTCTGGATTAAGTAAGAACCTTTGTTTCCAAGCTGTGGCAGATGCATGATGGCATCTTTTACAAGGTTGAAACGGTCGATCTGGTTCTGTACACGCATATCGAATGGAGTAGTGATAGTACCCTCTTCCTGATATCCATGAACAGATACATTGTGGTTATGACGACCATATGTAAGTTCGTGGATCAGTGTTGGATATCCGTGGAATGCAAAGATAACCGGTTTGTCTTTTGTGAAGATTGCATCGTACTCTGCATCACTTAAGCCGTGTGGATGTTTGTGATCGGATTCCAGTTTGAACAGGTCGACAACGTTAACAACACGGATCTTAAGTACTGGCATTTCATAACGAAGGATAGTAACTGCAGCCATGATCTCAAGTGTAGGTGTATCACCGCAGCAAGCCATAACAACGTCTGGTTCTTCACCACGGTCATTGCTTGCCCACTCCCAGATACCGATACCCTGTGTGCAGTGCTTAACAGCCTGCTCCATAGTCAGCCACTGGCAACTTGGATGTTTGGAAGCTACGATCGCATTTACATAGTTCTTACTCTTGATGCAGTGATCGAAGCAGGAGAGTAAGCAGTTAGCGTCTGGTGGTAAGTACATACGTACCACGTCTGCTTTCTTATTAGCGATGTGATCCAGGAATCCAGGATCCTGATGTGTAAATCCGTTGTGGTCCTGCTGCCATACGTTGGATGTCAGGATGAAGTTCAGGGATGCGATCGGCTGTCTCCAGGAAAGCTGGTTGCAGACTTTCAGCCATTTTGCATGCTGAGCTGCCATGGAGTCAACGATACGGATGAATGCTTCATAGCTTGCGAAGAAGCCGTGACGACCTGTTAACAGGTAACCTTCCAGCCATCCTTCACACATATGCTCGCTGAGCATACTGTCCATGATACGTCCGTCTCTTGCGAGGCAGTCGTCAGTATCAAGCATTTCTGCATTCCAGTCACGTTTCTGATATTCAAATACTTTGTACAGACGGTTGGACATACTTTCGTCTGGTCCAAAGATACGGAAGTTCTTGTTCTCTTCATTCAGTTTGAAGATGTCACGGATGTATCCGCCAAGTTCGATCATATCCTGAGCTTTTGTTTTGCCTGGCTCTACTTCGATACCGTAATCACGGAAATCCGGGAGACGAAGGTCTTTCAGAAGAAGTCCGCCATTTGCATGTGGGTTGGCACCAAGACGTGCATTTCCCTTAGGTGCCAGTTCAGCCAGTTCAGGGATCAGACGTCCGTTTTCATCGAACAGTTCCTGCGGACGATAGCTTTCCAACCACTCTTTGAGAAGTTCAAGATGTTCTGGTTTCTCCATGGAGATCGGAACCTGATGAGCACGGAAAGAACCTTCAATCTGAAGTCCGTCAACAACCTTAGGACCTGTCCATCCCTTAGGAGTACGAAGGATGATCATTGGCCATACCGGACGCTCTGGATTATTGTTTTCACGAGCGTTCTTCTGGATTGCTTTGATCTCTTCGATTACAGTATCCATTGTCTCAGCCATCTTCTTGTGCATGGTCATTGGGTCGTCGCCTTCAACGAAGTATGGTTTCCAGCCGCAGCCTTTGAAGAAGCATTCAAGTTCTTCATGAGAAAGACGGGAGAAGATAGTTGGGTTGCTGATCTTATATCCATTTAAGTGAAGAATAGGAAGTACAGCACCGTCTGTGATCGGGTTCAGGAATTTGTTGGACTGCCAGGATGTTGCAAGAGGGCCAGTCTCAGCTTCACCGTCACCTACAACAGTAGTAGCGATCAGGTCTGGGTTGTCGAATACAGCTCCGAATGCATGAGCGATGGAATAACCAAGCTCACCACCTTCATTGATGGAACCAGGTGTTTCCGGTGCACAGTGGCTTGGAACTCCACATGGGAAGGAGAACTGTTTGAACATTTTCTTCATACCTTCCTCATCCTGGCTGATGTTAGGATAAACTTCGCTGTAAGAACCTTCCAGATAAGTGTTGGCGATCATGAAGTTTCCGCCATGTCCCGGACCGGAAAGCAGGATCATATCAAGATCATAACGTTTGATAACACGGTTGCAGTGTGCATAAATGAAGTTCTGTCCTGGTACAGTTCCCCAGTGACCAACGATTTTCTTCTTGATCTGGTCCATTGTTAATGGCTCTCTCAGAAGCGGATTGTCAAGAAGATAGAGCTGCCCGGCAGACAGGTAGTTAGCTGCACGCCAGTAAGCATCGATTTTGTCAAGCATTTCCTGATTTAAAGGCTGCTTTTCGAGACATAATTTGTTGTCTTCCATTTTCTTACCTCTTTCTTTGTCTTTGATGTGTATAACTTAAGATGTCGAAGATATCTGTCGAAGAAGCTTTCATAAGTTGGTTAATGACAAGTGTTTCTCAACAGATAAGTTGGAGTGTTACTTTGTTATTTTTTTTAACCGAGCACATCCTATCATATCAGAAACGAAACGTAAAATAGCAATATTGCATTATAAATATAACTTTTTGATATGGATGGAAGATGAGTAAGAGATTCCCAAATGTTAAAAAAGATTTGATTGGAAAATTATTGACATTTAATATGAAACATGTCGGAAAGAACTGATTGCTGATTAGTGATTTTCACGAAAAAATGAATAATGCGAAAGTTATATTGCAATTTGCACAAAAAATAGATATAATAAAAAAAATAATTGCGCATAAGGTATATAAAAGCTGCTTATATGGAATCCGACAAGCGTTTCAGAATAAAGTATAAGTGGCAAAAGTGAAAGATCACGAAGGAGATAAGAATTATGGGAAAAAGAGCAGCCGGAATTTTACTGCCGATCAGCAGTCTGCCATCAGACTATGGAATCGGATGTTTTTCCAAGAGTGCATATGAATTTGTAGACTGGTTAAAGGAAGCAGGACAGACCTATTGGCAGATTTTACCACTGGGACCGACAAGTTATGGAGATTCTCCGTATCAGTCATTCTCTACATTTGCAGGAAATCCGTATTTTATTGATCTGGATGCACTGGTAGAAGAGGGCGTTTTGGATAAGAAAGACTGCGAGAAAGTAAATTGGGGAAAGAAGATCGACGATGTAGATTATGAGAAGATTTACAAAGGCCGTTATCCGCTTCTGAGAAAAGCATATGAGAACAGTGACATCAGCAAGAATCCTGATTATCAGAAATTCGTAGCAGAGAACAGCTGGTGGCTTTCTGATTATGCTCTGTTTATGGCAGTAAAAGATCGCTTTGAAGGTGTAGAGTGGACAAAATGGGCAGAGGATATCAGACTCCGCTGGAATAATGCCATGGATTATTACCGTGAGGAATTATATTTTGATATTGAGTTCCAGCAGTACATGCAGTTTAAGTTCTACGAGCAGTGGATGAAGCTGAAATCTTATGCAAACTCAAAGGGAATTCAGATCATCGGAGACATTCCGATTTATGTTGCCATGGACAGTGCGGATGCATGGGCGCATCCGGAGCTGTTCCAGCTGGATCAGGACAATGTACCACTGGCAGTGGCAGGATGCCCGCCGGATGGATTCTCAGCAACTGGTCAGTTATGGGGAAATCCGCTGTATCGCTGGGATTATCACAGAGATACCGGATATCAGTGGTGGATTTCCAGAATGAGTTACTGCTTCAGACTGTATGATGTTGTAAGAATCGATCATTTCCGTGGATTTGATGAATATTTCTCAATTCCATACGGAGATAAAGATGCAAGAGGCGGACACTGGGAAAAAGGTCCCGGTATTGATCTGTTCCGTAAGATCGAGCAGGCGCTTGGATGGAAACAGGTTATCGCAGAGGACTTAGGATACATGACAGATTCTGTACGTCATCTGGTTTATGAGAGTGGATTCCCGGGAATGAAAGTTCTGGAATTTGCGTTTGACTCCAGAGATTCCTGATGTGCCAGTGATTATCTGCCGCACAATTATCCAGAGAACTGCGTGGCATATACAGGAACTCATGACAATGAAACGATCGTGGGATGGTGGAAGAGCATCACAGCAGCAGAGAGAAAACTTGCAAGAGATTATCTGTGTGATCATGCAACACCGGAAGAAGAACTGTATAAATGCTTTATCAGTCTGATCATGCGAAGCGCAGCACGTGTCTGCGTAATCCCAATGCAGGATTACATGGGACTGGATAACAGATTCCGAATGAACAAACCGTCTACAGTAGGCACGAACTGGAAGTGGAGAATCAAGAAGAGAGATCTTACAAAGAAACTCCAGAAAGAGATTCATGATGTGACATTGCGTTATGGGCGTAAGAACTGGGATTAAGTACATATTGAAATAATGTAAATGATAGCAGCGTTTTGGATATAAATAATATCTGGAACGCTGTTTTGATATAGTGGAAATTTTGCAGGAATCTTTTACTATATTCTAATCAGATCAAATAAGGCTCTGTTTTTTAATTGAAAATATCCACGTGATGTTTTGGCCAGAGCCATTTTCCGGGGAGAAAAAATGGACAGTATTGAGCAGACTTTATTTTTGTACGAAAAAGAAAACATTGGAATTGTTTTGATGGGTATACAATTGAGAAAGAAATCCATTGATTTTCGGGCAATGTCTGATAAAATATTAACCAGAAAAGAGCAAAAAAAGGGATTTTCAGGAGGATTAAAACATGAATTATAATAGATTAGAAACCAGTCTGATCGATGTGATCAAAGAGGAACAGGCGAAGCTTGGATATATGAAAGAGAAGATCAGTCTTTATTATCCGCTCAGTTCCCTGAATCATTTCTTTGGAAGTGAGGCAGATGCTGCAGGCATGATGGAGATTTTAAAAGATTTTCCTTCCTATATAGAAGAGAAATTCGGAGAAGTTGTAGTTTCTCACAGAGGAGACCGTTTCTGTTTTACTGTTTCGGATAAAGCTTCAGAATATGTGCATAATAATATGAAAGATAATGAATTTATCAAGGCATTGATCGAGCTGGTTGGCAGACATGGATGTACGATGGATGAGATTAAAGAACTGTTTCATTCTTATTCAGATAAGATCGTTACGGAACCGATGGATAATGGCGAATTTGATGTGATGATTCGCTTTGACGATGGATCAGATCCTTACTATTATTGTTTTAAAGATGAAGGATGCCATATCATTTACCATAGATTCCTGCCGGAAGACTATGCGGATTTTGAATTCTGATTCAGGCATTTAATAGCAAAAAAGAAATATTTTTATTGATTGAACAGGAAATCTTCCAACTGCCGGATCGACGAAATTATATGTAACATTTGCAATAAAAGTATGTTATTTTTTTGTCAAATACTTACAAAAATAAACCGAAATTCGATATTGACAGATACTCTCAATAATGGTAATTTTTATTTGACTTAATGTTTTTCATTACTATAGAAACTGTTAAGAAATCTGCTGACAGAAACATAAAACTGGCA
>NZ_JBQHWS010000093.1:0-14576 GCF_052063845.1 Blautia sp. HCP3S3_D9 | reverse complement strand
CACTGTATAGAGTTTGGCAGTAGAATCATTATAGTTTCCGGTTGCCAGATGCACATAACGGCGGATTCCTGTCTCTTCTCTGCGCACAACCAGCGTGATCTTGCTGTGTGTCTTAAGACCTACCAGGCCGTAGATTACATGGCATCCTGCTTTTTCAAGTTTCTTCGCCCATACGATATTGTTCTCTTCATCAAAACGCGCTTTCAGCTCTACCAGTACAGAAACCTGCTTGCCGTTCTCTGCAGCCTGTGCCAGAGCCGCAATGATCGGAGAATTTCCGCTGACACGGTATAAAGTCTGCTTAATAGCCAGAACATCCGGATCTTTTGCTGCCTGACGCACGAAATTTACAACAGGGTCGAAGCTCATATAAGGATGATGCAGGAATACATCTCCCTCACGGATCACCTGGAAAATATCTTTCTCATTCTGGAATTCCGGTACAGGTGCAGGTTGATACTTCGGTGTCTTGTAAGCATCAAAACCATCTGCGCCATATACTTTCATCAACATGGTAAGATCCAGAGGTCCATTGATCTCGAAAATATCTGCCTCTTTGATATCAAATTCCATCTTCAGGATCCTCAGCAGACGTTCATCCATCTTATCCTCTACTTCCAGACGGATAACTTCGCCCCACTGGCGTTTCTTTAACTGACGCTGAATCTCCACCAGCAGATCCTCTGCCTCATCTTCATCAATGGTAAGATCCGCATTACGCATAATACGGTAAGGATGTGCACATACCACATCATAACTGAGGAAAAGTTTATCAATATTTCTTTCAATGATCTCTTCCAGAAGGATCACTGTGGTATCGCCATCTTTCTTCGACGGGATCTGTACCACTCTTGGGAGCACAGACGGAACCTGTACAGTAGCAAACAGAAGCTCTCCTGCTTTATCTTTCTTGTTGAGTTTATCACTCTTCTCTTTCTTGGAGATCAGAGCGCCGATATTCAATGTTTTATTTCTGATCAGCGGAAACGGTCTGGAAGAGTCCATCGCCATTGGCGTAAGTACCGGATATACATTGTCCTCAAAGTATCTGTCCACAAATGCCATCTGTTCTTCTGTAAGATCTTCATGGGCAGCAACCAGATGCATGCCTGCTTTCTCCAGCGCCGGGATCAGGGAACGGTTCAGGGTATTATACTGTACATGAACCAGTTCATGGGTGCGGGCACTGATTTCTTTTAACTGTTCTTTGGCAGTCATTCCTGCGATGTCTGTCTTATGATATCCTGCATGTACCTGATCCTTAAGGGATGCCACACGCACCATGAAGAATTCATCCAGGTTAGATGCAGTAATACTTAAAAATTTCAGTCTGTCAAATAAAGGAAGATTTTTATCTCTTGCTTCACTCAGAACACGCTCGTCAAATTTGAGCCAGCTCAGCTCACGGTTTACGAAATACTCTTTTTTTTCAAATTTTCCAAGATCCATAAGTTCATCCTCCTTTATGCTCTGCCCTTACGCCTGAGAACCAGACGAATGCCAAATACTTCTTCAAAAAATGCGACTTTATCTTTCAGCAGTCCCAGTTCCAGGGAAATATCCTGTGCGGAATCCACGATCATCTGCAGTTCTCTGTCCTTGAGCGCTGTCTTGATCCCTTTTACTTTCTGATAATGGCTTCTGTCCATGGCATTTGCCAGACGAAGAATCGCAGTCATCTTTGCTACCTTGATATAGCTCTCTCTGTCAATCGCCATTCCCATACTGTAAAGTTCATCGTAGTGAGCAAACGCAGAATTATTGAATCTGACCGCACACGCGATCATCTGGCGTTCCAGAGAGGACAGACCGATAATATCTGTGGACATAATGATCTGATAAGAACACTCAGAAACATTTTCCATGCTGATATATTTGCCGCAGTCATGGAGCAGTGCCGCGATCTGCAGTAACAGACGTTCTCTTGAACCCATGCCATGAACTTTCTTCATGCTGTCAAAAATATTCAGGCAGAGATTCATCGTTCCCTGAATGTGACTCTTACTGCTGGAATAGCGTTTCGCGATATTCTTTGAGGTAACCAGAATATCATTCTCGAAATTATGCACACTCTTGATAAATTTCTTTTTCTCTGCAAAATCATATGCAATTCCATCCAACAGAGAAACACCCGGAGCCCAGAGAGATTCTGCGTTAAAAATATCGATAAAGTTTCTGCACACTACCATAGTCGGTACTACAAGGGACGCATACTCCGGATCGATCTCCATTTCCTGAGCCAGCAGATCAACAGATTTTCCTACCGTATCCTCATAGCGTTTCATAAATTCTTCCCTTGTAATGATCTTATCTTCCATTTCCTCCTGGAAGATCATATCCGTGATGAAATCTCCCATCAGGATCACATTCTTGATATCCTTGTCTTTCAGATATAGACGCTGGAAGCTCATCAGATCATTTCGGATAAATTCCTCAACCAATTTATCATAATGAATGGTTGTTTTCTCCAGTTCCTGCAGCCGCTGGCGGATTCTTAAACTTCCCATCTTCAGTCCCTGAGTAGTGACCAGCGCATCTTTGTCAAAAAGGGAAACCTGCAGGCTGCCGCCTCCTACATCCAGGATCGCAGTTCCCTTCTGAATCATCTTCTTGAATCCTTTTTCAATGGCAGCAATAGATTTATATCCGAGGAAATGCTGTTCTGCACTGCTCAAAATCTCAATCTTAAGTCCTGTCCGCTGATAAATCTGTTCCAGGATGATCAGCGGATTCGCAAGTTCTCTGAATGCACTGGTACCGCAGGCGCGGTATTCATTTACACCAAAGTCCTGCATCAGACGTTTAAAGTCATTGAGTACCTCACACAGAACTTTCAGCATTTCTGAATCGATCTTTCCTCCGGAATAAACGCCCTTGCCCAGTTCCAGACTGTATCTGACATCATTCAGTTCCCGGAACCCGATTCTCTTTGACATCTCAAAGATCTTCATACTCACTTCATAAGACCCGATGTCAATGGCCGCAAATGTCATAACTGCCATATGTGTTCCCCCTTTGCTTTGTTATATTTATTCTTCCGCAACCCCCAGCAGATGGTCGATAAACTGCTGTGCCGTTCTTCCTGTAAGTCCGCCATGAGAAAGTTCCCATTTGTTTGCTTCCAGAAGCAGTTCCTCTTCCGGCATCTTGATCCCATTTCTCTCTGCAAGCGCCTTGACGATAGTCTGGAATTCCTTTTTGCTCGGTGCACCGTAGTAAATGCGGACACCGAAACGGTAAACAAGAGAAAGTTTCTCCTGTACAGTATCGGAGGAATGCAGATCGTCATCATCCATAATCTCCAATTTATCACTGGATTTCTCTCTTACCAGATGTCTGCGGTTACTTGTTGCATAGATCAGGATATTATCCGGTTTCTTCTCCAGACCGCCCTCGATAACAGCTTTGAGATATTTGTATTCAATCTCAAATTCCTCGAATGACAGATCATCCATATAGATAATGAATTTATAATTTCTGTTCTTGATCTGCGCGATCACATCATTCAGATCCTGGAACTGATGCTTGTACACTTCAATGATACGAAGTCCCTCATCATAATAACAGTTCAGGATGCCTTTGATACTTGAGGATTTACCTGTACCTGCATCACCAAAGAGCAGACAGTTGTTTGCTTTTCTGCCCCTTACAAAGGCTTCTGTATTCTCGATCAGCTTCTGCTTCGGAATTTCATATCCTACCAGATCTTCCAGTTTCACATGAGCAATTCTTGTGATCGGCTGGATTTCTACATTGTCATTCTCATCATGTCCAACACGGAACGCCTTATGTAAGCCCAGTTTGCCTACGCCGAAATCTTTGTAGAACTGCACCATATCTTTCATAAATTCTTCAGTAGTTTCTGCTTCTGCCAGAGTCTTGCTCAGGCTGCAGATACGGTCTCTGATACGAGAATTGAACATCTTGCTGTTGCTTCCTGTATTTGTGTAATCTGTCAGTATCTTACAGCAGGAAATGCCAAATGCTTCGTCCAGTACTGTCAGGTCGAAATCATATAATTCTTTGAATACTCCGAAATCATTCAGTGCCAGTTCATTGATACTTCCATTTACCGCACCTCTGATCTCGCAGGCTGTGCTGAATGCATTTTCATTATTTACAAGAAGAAATGTAAGATAACAGTGCCACAAATTCCCGGAAAATCCGTATGATCCGGCAGTTTCCACCAGTCCGTTGGCGCATTCAAAGAACAGTCCTTCTTTTTCTTTCAGATCCGGTGATTTCTGTTCCCAGGCAGTCATTAGCTCTGCCATCTTGTCCAGGATCTCACCATGTTCAAAGTTACGATATAATATACATTCATTTAATCTAGCCATTGTTGTTACTTCCTTTTTATCTTTATCCGTTATCCAGATATCAGGTTTTCTTTCTCTCTTCCCGTATCTGATTTCACATTGTTGTCAATACTAATAATTTCCCAGAATTCTCATTCTGCCAGTCTCTGCTTCGATTCCTCTCAGCGCATTCTTCACAGCACTGTCTCTTAAATTTCCCTCAAAATCCAGGAAGAATCTGTACTGCCAGTTCTTTCCCGTGATCGGGCGGGATTCGATTTTTGTCATGTTCAGACCATTGTAAATAATATGGGACAGCATATTGTAAAGTGTACCACTCTCATGAGGCAGTTCAAAGAAAATGCTGATCTTGTGCGCATCTTTCACATAGATTGGTTTCTTACTCACAATAACAAAACGTGTAGCGTTCTGTCCGTTATAACAGATATTCTCTGCCAGGATCTTCAGTCCATAGAGTTCTCCTGCCTGTCTGCTGGCAATAGCTGCCTGTGTTTTATCATTATCCTCTTTAATTCTCTTGGCAGAACCTGCTGTATTCTCCATTTCTTTTTTCTTCCAGTCCGGATGAGTTTCCAGATATTTTCCGCACTGTGCAAGAGCCTGCGGATGAGAACATACTTGTTTGATATCCCCAATTTCCGCATCCGGCAAGCCCAGAAGCACATGCTCCGGACGGATGATCTGCTCTCCAACAATGCTCAGATCATATTCTGTAAGAAGATCATAAATATCTGCCACGATCCCGGCTGTTGTATTCTCGATTGGAAGGACTGCATAATCTGCTCTCTCTGCCACAACCTCTTCCATCGCATCACGCCATGTTTTCACATGATAACTCTCGATATCATCATGGAAATATTCTCTCATGGCAGCATAGCTGTATGCACCTTCTACTCCCTGAAAAACAACGGTAACATCTTTCATCGGAAGTTCATCTACCATTTCCAGTTTCTCATCATCCTCGATGCCATGCTCTGTCAGAAGCTGATACTGCCTTTTACGGCTGATGGCCATGATCTGCTGAAAAAGCTCCTGCGCACCAAGTTCATTAAACTCTCCATGTGCTTTTTTACGCAGTGCTTCCAATTTCTGCCTCTCACGCTCCGGATCCAGAACCTTCTTTCCTGTGCGGATCTTATATTCAGCCACATCTTCGCACACCTTCATTCGCTGTTCAAAGAGACGGATGATCTCGCTGTCAATCTTATCTATTTCATCTCGGCAATCCTGTAAATCTATCATGTATCTTATTCCTTCTACTTTCTTTTATTGGTGTTGTTTCTCCACAATATCAGTCATCTCTCCGATAAAGGAAAGAGAACCAAACGCAATGATCACATCCTGCTCACCAGCTATTGCAAACGCTTTCTCTACTGCGGCCTGAATGGATGGCATAGCCTGAACATTCGGATTATATTCTCTGACAGTCTCTGCCAATTTCTCTGCTGGCAGTGCACGCACATTATCCGGAGTCTGGATCGTAAGGATCTGGTCTGCAAAATGTGCAGTTTTCTGAATCACGCTTCTGTAATCTTTATCAGCAAAAACTCCCATAATATAGATCAGGCGTTTTTCTTTAAAATAATGTTCAATAGAAGCTGCCATCATATCTGCCGCTGCAGGATTATGCGCTCCATCTACTACAAACAACGGTTTCTTACAGATAACTGTAAATCTTCCATTCCAGTGCGCATTCTGAAGTCCCTCTTTCCTCTGCCCTGCAGTAGTTGCAAAACCCAGCTCATTCAGCACTTTCAGGGCATTCAGGGCAACTACTGCATTCTCTTTCTGATATACACCCGCCAGTGGAATTTCATAATCTTCCCCATCATACCGGATAGTCTGCCCCAGACAGCTCTCCTGAAGCACCTGTATCTGTGAAGCATCTGCCACTGTACATTCGGCATGATGTTCTGCACAAACTTTCTCAATTACCTGCATTGCTTCCGGTTTCTGCATGGCAGTTACCACATGGCAGTGATCCTTTATGATGCCGGCTTTCTTCTCGGCAATTTGTGACAGGGTATTTCCAAGAAAAGACATATGGTCCATGCTGATAGAAACCAGCACTGCCAATAATGTGTTCTTAATGATATTTGTGGCGTCCAGATTTCCGCCCATTCCGACTTCTAACAAAACGAGATCACATTTCTCGTCCCTAAAAAACAGAAATGCCACTGCTGTCTCTATCTCAAATGCAGTGGGATGAGGATAGCCATCCTTTGTCATGGCTATAATGGCCTCTGCCACCTGTGTGATATATGCGGCAAAGCTCTCTCTGCTGATCCTGCTGCCTGCTACTTCCATCCTGCCTCTGTAGGAATACAAAGTAGGTGAAACATATCTGCCGATACGGTATCCTGCACCAGATAAAGCAGAATATAAAAAAGCAATGACAGATCCCTTGCCATTGGTACCGGCTACATGCACATATTTCAGATCATCCTGAGGATTTCCCAGGCGCTTCATCAGTTCGCGCATATGGTCAAGCCCCAGTACGCTTGGAATTTCCCGTGTGATTCTATCTATGTACTCCCGGCTCTCCTGATAATTCATAATAAACTCCTCTGTTTCTATGAGCCCGAAAATTATTTCATTACTATTCACATGCCACTATTCCAAGCCATACCATACAAAGCATATTACCGGATACGGACTGAACAGTAACATTATTTTCCACAGCTCATTTTCTTCCATAAACAAATCTATATGTTCCTGTCTATATATCGTAAAAACTAATTATTCCAGACAATAACACATGTGTTCTCATTATATCTTACACGTATGTTTTTTTCAAGGCAGGCAATACTAGAATCAGGTAAAATTTACGCGAAAATCGGGAGGTCTTTTATGAAAAAATCATTTCTGCTCTGCGGCTTGGCCGGATGGTGCATAGAGGTTCTCTGGACAGGTCTGCATTCTGCACTCTCCGGGGAACTTACCATGACAGGAAAAACCTCTCTTTTAATGTTTCCCATTTACGGATGCGCAGCTGTCATCCGACCTCTCTATAAGAAGTTTTCCGCTGTCCCGGTTATGATACGCGGATTCATTTATACTGTTGGTATTTTCTCCATAGAATTTATCAGCGGCTCTTTTCTGCGCTGTTTTCATATGTGTCCATGGGACTACAGCCAGGCGCCCCTGAACTACAAAGGACTGATTCGTCTGGACTATGCTCCACTCTGGTTCGGAACCGGATTATTTTTTGAAAAAATACTCAAAAAACTCTCTTGAAAAATATACAGGGTTATTATATGATGTTAAGAAGGATTACGTAGTAAAGTTCCTGAACCAACAAAATATGGAGGTATAAAATGAGACACTTAATGAGTCCACTTGACCTGTCTGTAGACGAGCTTAACACTCTTCTTGACTTGGCCAGTGATATTGAGAAACACCCTGATAAATACGCGCATGTCTGCGACGATAAGAGACTTGCCACTTTATTCTATGAACCAAGCACCCGTACCCGCCTCAGCTTTGAAGCTGCTATGATGAATCTCGGCGGTAAAGTTCTTGGTTTTTCTTCAGCTGATTCCAGTTCCGCTGCAAAAGGCGAAAGTGTTGCTGATACAATTCGTGTTGTATCCTGTTATGCAGATATCTGTGCTATGCGTCACCCGAAAGAGGGCGCTCCGTTAGTAGCTTCTATGGCTTCTTCCATTCCTGTTATCAACGCCGGTGACGGTGGTCATCAACATCCTACCCAGACATTAACTGATCTACTTACCATTCGTTCTCTTAAAGGACGTTTAGACAACCTTACCATCGGTCTGTGCGGTGACCTGAAATTCGGACGTACTGTTCACTCTCTGATCGAAGCACTTGTACGTTACACAAATGTGAAATTCGTACTGATCTCACCGGAAGAACTTCGTATTCCAAGTTACATCCGCGAAGATGTCCTGAAGAAGAACAACATCGAATTCCAGGAAGTTGAAAGACTTGAAGATGCTTTACCAGACCTCGATATCCTGTACATGACACGTGTACAGAAGGAACGTTTCTTCAACGAAGAAGATTATGTCCGCATGAAAGACTTCTATATTCTGGACAAACAGAAAATGGAACTTGCAAAAGAGGATATGTACATTCTCCATCCGCTTCCACGTGTAAATGAAATTGCAACAGAAGTAGATGCAGACCCGAGAGCAGCTTATTTCAAACAGGCTCAGTACGGCGTATATGTACGTATGGCCCTGATTCTCACATTACTGGAGGTAAAATTACCATGTTAAATGTTGGAGCACTTCGTGAAGGTTATGTATTAGACCATATCAAAGCCGGCAAGGCCATGACTATCTATCATGATCTGAAACTTGATAAACTTGACTGTACTGTTGCGATCATCAAGAACGCACGCAGTAACAAAATGGGAAAGAAAGATATCATCAAGGTTGAATGCCCGATCGAGAATCTTGATCTGGACATCCTTGGTTTCATTGACCACAACATCACTGTAAACATCATCAAAGATGAGAAGATCGTTGCAAAGAAAGACCTGAAACTTCCGAAACAGGTCGTAAACGTGATCAGATGCAAAAATCCTCGCTGCATCACTTCTATCGAGCAGGGACTTGACCAGATCTTCGTTCTCGCTGATGAGGAGAAAGAAGTTTACAGATGTAAATACTGTGAAGAGAAATATACCGGTAAGCGTAATAAATAATTTACCTGTATCTCATACGAATCATTACATAACCGGGAGCTATCGTTGTTCCCGGTTATTTTTATACAAAAAATCCCACCAACTGATTTAGATAATTTTCCACATCAGCAGTGAGATTTCAGTTTCTTATTATTTTGTACGCAATCAGACCGATAAGCCGGGTTATGTCATTGGGTAATCATCTGTCTAGGCCTTACGTTTCCATAAGGCTCAAGCGACCCACCTGAAAGCACGACGGGCAGCCGTATCGCTTTCTATTCGGTCTTGCTTCGAATGGAGTTTACATGTGCCCGGCCTGTTACCAGGACGGCGGTAGTCTCTTACACTGCCTTTCCACCCTTACCCCACAAGTGAGGCGGTTTATTTCTGTTGCACTGGTCTGGGAGTCACCTCCACCGGACGTTATCCGGCATCCTGCCCTGCGAAGCCCGGACTTTCCTCGTCTGAACCCTTTCGTCTGTCCAGCCGCGATTACCTGACCTGGTTGCGCAAGTGCTATTCTAGCACGTTTTTTTTTAGTTGTAAAGAAAGATCTTTACATTCGTGTCCAATTTTTATTCCCATGAGTACACGACACATACTTAAATTCTAACATATGCATGTAAAAGCTTACATAAATAGCAATATATGAGCCTCTGTAGCAATTCTATACATTGAAGCAGCTTCCGCCAATAAACTCTCTTAAGATCGAGTTATGCGGTACTGCCTCACTTGGCACCGGAACAAAATATTCAAAGAATTTCAGCAGTCTCTTCGCTTCTGTATACTCCGGCTCATTTTTATCAATCCCAAACAGAAGCGGCTCTGCATATACTTTCAGGCATGCCAGTTCATAGATCAGGGCAGAATTAAACATTACATCTGCCTCCTCCTGAAATGGAAAGATATTCTGCTCTTCTCCTCTGCGTACAGAAGGCCATCTCGCAATCGTCTCCTTCGCAGAAGTTCCTCTTGTACGGGCATCCCTTACGATCCTGCGGATCAGTCGTCCATCAGTGGTAGGAATCCTGTTATGCTCATCAATATTCAGCTGAGTCAAAGCACTGAGATAAATCTTAAATTTGCTCTCCTTTGGAAGTGCATAGCTAAGCTTATCATTCAATCCATGAATCCCCTCAATTACCAGAATATCATCTTTATCCAGCTGCAGAAAATCACCTTTATATTCCCTGGTTCCTGTTTTGAAATTGAAAACCGGCATCTCCACCCTTTTTCCTTCCAGAAGATCAAGCATATCTTTATTAAACTGCTCAACATCAATCGCTTCCAGACACTCAAAATTCTTTTCTCCAAACTCATCTACGGGAGTGAGATGTCTGTCTACAAAATAGTTATCAACTGCGATCGGATGCGGTTTCATTCCATGGGCAGCAAGCTGAATGGACAATCTGTGTGAAAATGTAGTCTTTCCGGAAGAAGACGGGCCAGCGATCATAACAAACTTCTTATTTCCAGCTGCCGCGATCTTAGATGCGATTTCTGAGATCTTTGCCTCCTGCATCGCTTCCTGGATCAGCAAAATGTCCTGAATACCGCCTCTGGTAACTTTTTCATTGAGATCCCCAACTGTCGCAATATCCAGTTTATCTCCCCATTCCTGAGATTCCCTCTGCACATGGAAAATCTTCTCCTGAGGTTTAAATTCAGGTATCCGATCCGGTTCATTCTGAGTCGGAAGCTGCAGCACAAAACCGCCCTCATACAGAAACAGATCAAACGTCTTGATATACCCTGTATGATTTGCCATAAATCCGTAGAAATAGTCCTCAAAACTTCCAATACTGTAAAGATTCACGGTAGAACTTCTGCGGTAATTAAACAGTTTCTCCTTGTCATACATATGATGCTTATGAAAAAGCGCAACCGCCTCACTGGTGCTTACACTTCTCTTTATGATAGGAAGATTCTCGTCTACGATCCTGTGCATCTGCACTTTTACCTTATCAATAAATTCCTGATCCAGTGCCATAGGTCCTTTCATTGTAAAATAATAGCCGCTGCCCACTGAATAATGGATCACTACACTGTCCACATTCTCCTGTCCTGCCACATCATAGATTGCCTTCAGAAGGATCATACTGGCACTTCTGCAATAAGTTTTGTGTCCGATTGGATCCTTTGATGTCACAAATTCGATCTCACAGTCCGCCTTCAAATGCTTATGCAGTTCTCTCAGTCTGCCATTTACGATCACCAGCATTACCGGCGCATCTGTATTTCCTTCGTATTCTTTTACAATCTCACTGTAAGGAGTTCTCTCCGGATATTGCTTTGTTTTTCCCTGTATTGTAACATTATACATTTTCTGTTCCATAAATCCTGCCTCCATTTCTGCTATGCCGACAAGTAAATATATTTACCGCTGCTCTGCAGACAACAGACCAGCCAAATTTCATATTATATGGTAAGAACCCGTATCACAGAATCGTGTACGGGCTCTTTACCTCTGCACAGGAAATTTTCAGATCTGGAAATGCCTGTGCCAGTTCTTTTTTCATTGCATCCATAAAAACATATTCAGTTCCATAGTGTCCGGCATCGATCAGCGCCAATCCCTGTGCAACAGTATCAATTCCTGTATGGTGGTCAATATCACCAGTTACATACACATCTGCCCCTGCCTTAATGGCATCTTGGATCATGCTCTTACCTGATCCTGTACAGACTGCTGCACGTTTCACCCTGCTATCCAGATCACCATAAACCTTTACATCATTTAGTTTCAGGGATTTCTTGATCAGCTGCGCATATTCTCTCAGAGTCATCTCCTCCGGAAGGTCTCCAACTCTGCCGAATCCCTGCACCTCACCATTTCTCTCCTCAGTTACAGAAAGAACTTCCGTATTGTGCATCTTTGTATAATCCGCACTTAAATCTGCCATGCCCAGCACATCGTAATTGGTGTGCATCGCATAATACACGATTCCTTTCCGGATCAATGTAATGATCTTTCTTCCTGTAAAACTGTGATTATTGATTTTCTTAATTCCTGAAAAAGTCATCGGATGATGGGTAATGATCATATCTGCACCATCCCTGATCGCCTCAGCCAGTGTCTCTTCTGTCAGATCCAGAGCCAGAAATACATGGCTGATCTCATTGGTATCATCTCCCGTGAGAAGTCCTATATTATCCCAGTCCTCAGCTGCATCGGCAGGATATTTCTTCTCCAGCCAGGAGGTCAGTTCATATGCCTTCATATTCCTTCAAAGCAGCAATAATAGCCTGCTTCTCCTCCTCTATCTCACCTGTACGCTTTTCGGCATTCGGTGCATTTTTTAATTTGTCAAGAATCTCATTGCGGATGCGAAGCTCTCTTTCCAGATATTCCTTCAGGATCGGATGTTTCCTCTCAAGGAGCATGCCGCCGAACCACTCTTCTAAAGTATAAGGCTCATCTGCAGAAATATGCTTCTTTTCTCCATGGATCACTTTCATCATAGGATAAAACTTTCCATCCTCCAGAACCATCTCTTCATCCACGATCTTCCAGCCAATCTCACTGATAAATTTGCGAAAATGCGGAATATCCGACTGAGGCTGCAGGATCATTTCCTGAAAACTCTCTCGGACTTCTGCTCCGTCAGTAAGTATCCTCTCCATGAGAGGGCCTCCCATTCCTGCTATTACAAGAGTGTCGCCCTCTCCCGGTTTCAATGCTTCCAGACCATCTGAAAGTCTGGTCTCTATGTATGCGTTCAGACCATACTGCGAAATATGTTCCTGTGCTCTGGACAGAGGTCCTTTTCTCACATCCATGGCGATCGCACCCGGTATTCTGCCATCCAGATAAAGAGATACCGGCAGATATCCGTGATCACATCCCACATCCACAAGTCTGTTTCCCCTGGTCACCAGGCCTGCTATTGCAGACAAACGTAATGAAAGCTGCATAACAGGCTCCTTAGTCCAGATAATCCTTCAGTTTACGGCTGCGGCTCGGATGACGAAGTTTACGGAGAGCTTTTGCCTCAATCTGACGGATACGTTCTCTTGTTACATTAAATTCCTTACCAACTTCCTCCAGAGTTCTTGCACGTCCGTCATCCAGACCGAAACGCAGGCGTAAAACTTTCTGCTCTCTGTCTGTCAGTGTGCTCAGAACCTCTACCAACTGTTCTTTCAGTAAAGTAAACGCTGCTGCATCTGCAGGTACAGGTACATTATCATCCTGAATAAAGTCTCCAAGATGGCTGTCCTCTTCTTCACCGATAGGTGTTTCCAGAGATACCGGCTCCTGAGAAATTTTGAGGATCTCACGCACACGATCTACAGACATATCCATTTCTTTTGCAATTTCTTCCGGCGTAGGTTCACGTCCAAGCTCCTGCAGTAACTGACGGGAAACACGAATAAGTTTATTAATTGTCTCAACCATATGCACCGGAATACGAATGGTACGTGCCTGGTCAGCAATTGCTCTTGTAATTGCCTGACGGATCCACCATGTTGCATAGGTACTGAATTTATATCCCTTACGGTAATCAAACTTCTCAACTGCCTTGATCAGACCCAAATTACCTTCCTGGATCAGATCAAGGAAAAGCATTCCACGTCCTACATATCTTTTGGCAATGCTGACAACAAGACGAAGGTTTGCCTCTGCCAGACGTTTCTTGGCAGCTTCATCTCCATTCTCCATTCTCTTTGCAAGTTCGATTTCCTCTTCTGCAGAAAGAAGCGGAACCTTACCGATTTCTTTCAGATACATACGGACCGGATCCTCGATACTTACACCTTCCGGAACAGAAAGGTCGATCTTGTCAAGTTCAATCTCTTCTTCGTCCAGTTTGTCAATATCTGCATCGTCATCATCCAGGATCATATCATCTGCATTGTTGTCTGTAATTCTAAGCACATCCACTCCACTGGCTTCCAGAAAGTCAAATACTTTCTCCATCTGTTCAACTCCCAGTGGCTGATCCTTAAAGAAATCATTGATTTCCTGGTATTCCAGTACATTTTTTTTCTTCTTGGCAAGCTCCAGAAGTTCTACCAGTTTTTCACTGAATTTACCCATATTCATTTCCATATGTGCTCTATACCTCCATATAGTGTTTATATTTTATCCTTATTCGAAAGAAATATGCAGCTGCTGCCGCTTTCTTCCGAGATCTTCCAATTCTTTCTTTGCTTTTATGATTGCCTGCAGTTCCTGCATGTCAGCAGGATTCCATTTCCGGTTTCTCTCTTTGAGACTCTCCTCCTTGATCCTGATCACAGTATCCGAAAAAGCCCGATTCTGTTCTTCAGGAGTTTCTAGATGAATTGTCGCATTAAACAGAGAAGAAACCTCCCTCTGCTCTTCACTGTCAATAAAAGCATTCATCAACCTTGCAGGATTGACATCGCCTTCCTTATGCTGCTGGTACAGCATCTCTGCCACCTGCCGGTATAGCGGAACTACGAAATCTGACGGCTGGATATACTGTTCAACCGTGTTAAAGATTTTCGGATATGTTACCAGCCAGGTAAGCATCAGTTTCTGTGCTTTATCCGATGCACTCTCCTTCTTCACCTGTCCACCTACTGGTTTCGGCTGAACTCTCTTCTCTGCCGGAGTTCCCTTCATGGCAAGTGCACCTACC
>NZ_JBQHWS010000092.1:0-14707 GCF_052063845.1 Blautia sp. HCP3S3_D9 | reverse complement strand
TCAGAATTGTTTTCAGTGTTTCCGCAACTTTAAATTCACTGTAGAAAAGAACCTTGATATCCTCTGTCAGCGGATTGCTGATCTGCTCATTTCTGCGGATTCTTGCGACTGCAAAAGAAATATGGTCAGCAAGTGGAAAAAGAATCCCTCTGTCTATGGAATCTCCAAACACTTTCTGTGACTCTGCCAGAATTGCATCTGCAATCTCCAGATACTCCGGCTCTATTCCCTTTACCAGTTCCTTCGCAGATCCACGCTCTGTCTCCTGTTCCAGACGATATGTAGTGCATCCCTCCGGCTTATCAAAACGCTGGCTGACCTTTTTTCCAAAGCCAACACCCTTGCCAAGAATCACATACTCCTTATTTTCATCCATATCAATGGCTATAACACCATTATTATTTAATACCTTGCTAACTCTGTACATCTCTGTCGTAATCCCCTCTATAAAAATTTATTGCCATTATAATAATTTTCCCTTTGGTCATAAAACATGTTTAAAAATGCTTTACGCAAAATAATACTACAGATTGTGACGCACATCTTGCGAAAAGCATTTTTCAAACACGCTCTAGTAAATAATGCATTTAAGACAGTTCAGCAGAATACGAAAGACAAGGAAAATATCTGCGGGCGTGCTGACGCACAACAAAGATATCTGACGCAGGATTTCATACTCTGATGGGCTGGATTAAGATGCATTATTTACCAGGACTGCTATAGTTTACCATATTTTGAATAAGAATCCTACCCGTCACACAAATTTGTTACATTTTTGATTTCCAGATCCCCCCTGCAAAAAGGTCATCCTTTTCAATTCACGTGCGTAAAAAAACAGTCAGATAATCAAGATGTCATCTCTTTTGATCATCCAACTGTTTTTTGATAACAATATTATTCCAGTGTCTCCACCGCAAACAACGGTTCACCGGCCTTGATCTCACCGTTTGCCAGAAGTCTGATCCTCTGGTTGTCTTCCGGTTCAGTATCAAGGATAGGGGAAGTGATAGACGGAGCATTAGCAGTTAAGAACTTCAAATCCAGTTTCATCATCGGATCACCAGAGGTTGCTGCAGCTGCACCGGCTGTCTTTCCGGCTTCTTTTCTTGCATTTACATCAGCTTTTGTATATAGCTTTGTCTCTGTATCATCATCTTCACGTCCAGGAGTCTTGAAATTAAATTTCCTGATCATAAATGTAAAGATTACATAATACAGGATAAAGTAAATAATACCAACCGGAATGATCCTCAGCCAGCTTGTTTTTGCATTTCCCTGCAGGATACCAAAGAGGAACAGGTCAAGGAAACCTCCTGAGAAAGTAAGTCCTACTGCAATATTCAGCATATGTGCGATCATATAAGCCGCACCTGCCAGGATCACCTGAACTACGAACAATGCCGGAGCTACAAACAGGAATGAGAATTCCAGCGGTTCAGTGATACCAGTAAACATACATGCCAGCGCTGCGGAAAGAAGAAGTCCGCCTGCCGCTTTTTTCTTCTGAGGTTTTGCACAGCGATACATAGCCAGCGCTGCTCCCGGAAGACCAAAAATCATAAAGATAAACTCACCAGAGAAATATCTGGTTGCATCCGCACTGAAATGTGCTATATTTGCAGAATCAGCAAGCTGCGCAAAGAAGATATTCTGTCCGCCCTGCACCACCTGTCCTGCAACTTCCATAGTTCCGCCCACTGCGGTCTGCCAGAATGGCATATAAAATACATGATGCAGCCCAAAGGGGATCAGTGCTCGTTTAATAATACCAAAAATCAGAGTTCCCAGATATCCACTGCCTGTTACCAGACCGCCCAGAGCATAAATACCGTTCTGAACTGCCGGCCATACAAAATACATCAGGATTCCCACAAACATATATACGATTGTGGAAATGATCGGTATAAATCTTGAGCCGCCAAAGAATGACAGCGCATTCGGAAGCACAATTTTGTGGAAACGGTTATGAAGTGCCGCAACACCAAGACCTACGATAATACCGCCGAATACACCCATCTGCAGAGACTGGATCCCGCATACAGAAGTAATGGTTCCCTCCAGTACATCTGCTGCTATCTGACCGTCTGCTGTGATTTCATTGTTGATAAGAAGCATGGCACTGACAGCCACATTCATAACGAAATATGCAATCAGCGCAGAAAGAGCAGCAACCTCTTTCTCTTTCTTTGCCATACCAATGGCAACACCAACAGCAAAGATCAGCGGCAGATTGTCAAATACAGCACTTCCAACCTTGTTCATAATGATCAGAAGAGAATTAAGTAATGTTCCACTTCCCAGGATCTTCTGCAATCCATAGGTAGATTTCTTGTCTCTGTTATAGCAGGCGTAGTTAGCTACTACATATGCAAATGGCTGGACAGCAGACGATAGACAGCAACAGTCTAAACGGAATAGCTCACCGTAACGAGCAAGAAAGCCCCCAGAGCTAGCACTCTGAGGGCTTTTGTTTTGCTTCAAGGAATCTCACCACATTCCTTAGCTACTGTTAGTATATGCGCAATGTGCCAAAAAGTCAACTCAAAAATAATGGGTGAAAAAGCCGCAGGCTGGATGGGGTTACTGTTCACTGGTAATATCCCGCGAGGTGTTTTTTGTGAGCGAAGGTCACAGAAAACCCGAGACATACTGCGCGAATTTATGCGATTAGCATAAATTCTGTGCATCGCGAAGCGTGTTGCTGAGAACGGAGTGAACAGTAACGACATACTCGAATGTGCAATTCATCCCCTCACCTATAGAGGTGAGGGAATTCTTGCTACGGTTGTTAAATTTATCTTTAAGTTTGTGCTTAATTCTTTTCACCGGTCCACTCTCTGATTGTTTTTTCTTTTTCTCCAACAATTCTTGCTATTTTATCTATCGAATCTCCTTCTTGCCAGAGCGAAATAGCTATAGCTTTTGCTTTTTTCTTTTCGCCAATCGCCTCATAGGTTTTCTGTAACTTCTGTTCTTCTTCCTCTTTGTCATATTCGAATATACTCATCGCAATAACCTCCGCGCGGTTGGCTCTGAGAAAATCTTCAAGGATTCCTTTCTGAATGCATTCATCCACAGCATTCTGTACAGCAACATCCAGACTCATAGCCTCCGCATTTTTACGTACTATCTCTACATACTGCGCATATTCTCCCAGAATCCTGCACTGCTCCATCAATTCTTCATTATGCCCATCATTAATATTTATAGTAACTACCTTTAACTCCAGATCAGGTTCACCTTGCTGGTTTTTATACGCCTCTGACAAACAATTCGTCCACCTGTCCAGCATTTTCCGTCTTCCATTGTAAAACACTATAAAATGCGGTGCTGGTATTTTCAGCAATACCGATGAATACAGCGATTCTTTATCCACTAATTTCTGATATTCACTGGATATATAAAGTAAATCCCTCAGCGGCATATTCGGATTATACGTTGACTGGTGTTCATACAGGAAAAGATTCGTATCAATAATAAACGCCAGATCATTCTTCATTCCCATATATATCGCACTTTCCAGTGTAACAATCTCCAGTTCCGTTTCATCTGTGTACGCGGTCCCATTGATTGCATTATATAAAGACAACAAATTCTTTCTGTCCGAAAACAGTTTCCGGAACACTGTATCTTTATAAGTACGGTTTACAGTGACTTTTTTGCTTTCTTTTTCTGCCATAAACAATACCTCCTGTTTTCGCAGGAGTAACAAGAACGTATTGGTCTTTTCTATATTGTCCAGATCTCCTGCTTTTTAATTTAATTGGAATTTAAAAGCATGGATTTCTGAAATGATTTTAGAAAATAAGATGGCAAAATGCCTTGAAATTTTAAGAGAAATATGCTTTGTAGTTATAGTAACATAGAGTCTTACTTGCTTCAAGATATTTTTTGTATAATTTACAGATAAAATTTCCAATCAGGTTATGAGTAATATCACTCCAGTAACTTTCCCTCTCTGTAAGACCACTCAAGGTAATCCGGATTTTGATAGTATAAATCAGAATTGAAATTCGATATTGCATCACTGATGAAAGAACAAAATATCTTCATCAATTCTTTCACTTCGTCTCCTGATTCTGCACAGTCTTCAATCATAATACTGTAAAGTTTGCCTATATCAAGATAACTTGGAATTGAATAATGACAGTTAGAAATCGTGTCAAAATCCCCCTCTTTTATCCTGTAATAATCAATCACCTCATCACTCACTTGCTCGAAACTAAGGCAATGATTCACTTCCGCATCGTACAAAAGTTTCTCTATTCCCGTTTCACCAAGCGCATTGACAATATCGTAAGTGCCTCAAAACATAGCGTAGTGACTGCCTTTTACATTCTTGATATACTGTAAGAAACCATATATTTAGGAGGCACACTTATGGCAAGACAAAATCAGGAATCAGTCACAACATTCGGAGAGGTTCTGCATTCTTCCAATATTTCTTATTCCCAGAATCGTTCTTCTGCTAATGATAATCGTCTGATGATCTATTTTCAGGGAATGAAAGTTTATATCCCGGACAATTTTCAGCCGGATACGCTGTTAAAACTTCTTCAGACACTTAAAAAGTTATGATGAAGCGTATCGCAGAAGACGCCACTCGGATTTTCCTCGCCTGTGGAGCTACGGATTTTCGCAAGCAGATCCCGGGACTGGTTGCAGCTGTTACACTCAGCTTTAAACTGGATCCTTATAATGGGGACTGTGTCTTCATCTTCTGTAACAGGAAAAGAGATTCTATAAAAGTCCTCCGGTATGATCAGAATGGGTTTATCCTGGCGACCAGGAAACTTCTGGATGATATGAAATTCCAATGGCCCAGAACGCCGGAAGAAGTAAAAGAGATCTCTTTCCAGCAGGTGGAATGGCTCCTTCAGGGACTGGAGATCGAGCAGAAAAAGGCTCATCATCAGGTAAAGATAAACCATGAAAACAGCTGTTTCTGACCTCCGTGATAATGCTGTAAAAAAGGCCTGAAGATCCTTTAAATTCAGCACTTTTTGGAGATACATATACCGTAAAACAGTAGATAAAAACGCCAAAAAATGGTATAATATCTTCATCAAAAACACGGAGAAAAACAGCATGACAGAACATGAAGAATTACTAATGCTGAGGGCTCTTGCGGCAAAACAGGCGCAGGAACTGGAAGCCAGCAGAAGGATCATTGCCGAGCGTGATGAGAAGATCAGAAAACAGAATATCCAGATCGACAACATGATCCAGGCACTTCTTCATGCCCGGAAAAAGTTATTCGGACCATCCACTGAGTAATCCGGCTTCCGTGTCCATGCTGTCCGGCGAAAGGAAACCGTGATTCCGTTTTCTAGGAAACCACCATTCCGGAGGTGGAAACCATTACTATAAATACCTTAGAATGTAATTATGCACCCTTTGGTGTAAATACATTTTAAGGAGGTCAACATCATGACCAAGTATCGAGAGATTCTGAGATTATCAAATCTCGGTCTCAGTCAACAGAACATCGCCGACAGCTGCAGTGTTTCTAAGAAGACGGTTAATCGTGTCCTCAAGAAAGCTAAGGAATTAAACATATCCTGGCCCCTTGATGCAAACGACACCGACGAAGTTCTTGCAGAGAGGTTATTTCCCTCTGCGAGTAAATCAATGGCATCTAACAAGCGTATGCCAGACTTTGCGCATATTCGCAAAGAACTGCTCCGCAATGGAGTCAGCAAAAAGCTCCTGTGGACCGAATACATGGAGGATTGCCGTGCTAATGGCGAAGAACCGCTCATGTATTCCCAATTCTGCTATCACATCCAACAGGACGAGCAGAAGCATCGTGCTACCATGCACATTAATCGTAAACCCGGTGAACAGGTGGAAGTAGACTGGTTATGACATTCTACTCATAACCAATCTTATGAGAAGAGAAAAGTTATGAGAAGAGATGGCGCTAATTCACGATTTTCAATCTATTTCTTCGTATTTTACTTCTCATAACTTTTAAATCAAATATACCTGCTATACTGAATGTACTTGGCAAATGAAAGGAGAAAATTATGAACAGCGCTAAGTACATCGAAATATTTAAAAATGGACAGAAAGAAGGAATCAGGGATGTGACTGTCAAACGAAAACTCCAGACCGTGAGAAAATTCCTAAGTTATCTTGAAGACGCTCAGACAGATGATCTGCTGAACATTGATAGAAAGAATGTTTATGAGTTTGTGAACAGTCTGGATTACAGATCTCAAACCATCAGCGGGGTTCAGTTTACTCTCAGGCAATTCTTTAATATCATGTATGAACAGAGGCTGTCGTCTTTTGATGGATACCAACTGTTTCCAATGATCACTACTGACAAAAGAGATTCTATCCTATCCTACTATTCGCCAGAAGAGATTAAAATTCTGGTCGAAAGTATTGACACTGCAAAAAAATGTGGCATCAGGGACAAATGCATGATCCTTATCGCTGCGGAATGCGGTCTGAGGTCAAGTGATATCATATGGCTGAGATTTGATGAAATCAACTGGGATAAAAAACTCATCAGCAAAACCCAACATAAAACCGGCATCCATGTGAATGTCCCGTTTACGGAACAGGTACAGTTTCTCCTCCTGGACTATCTGAAGAATCACAGGCCTGATGTGAGATCGGAATACATCTTTATAAATACTGTCACTAACTCTGCTTTTACTTCAGCCAAGATACTCACACAGATTGTTTATAAAAATTTTGAGAAAGCAGGTATCGAACGGAGATGCCGGAAACGTGGTGCCCATACATTAAGGCATTCCCTGGCGACTACGATGCTCGCAAATAATACTCCTGTGCCCGTTATTACCGGGGTGTTAGGGCATGCCAGTTGAATATTACGATGCGGCAGAGCCGCCTGTCCGGTCATCTTAGAGCCAGTGCTCCAGTGGCATAGAGCCACTATGATTTTGCTTAATTACTACTTATTTGGCAGGACAGTACTTGTCAAGGCCGAAGCCGCTTTAGCGGTGCATTAACAGCCTTTACAAGTACTGTTCTGACGAATATTATTAATTACCCAAAATCAGAAAATTTAACTGGCTCTTATTTCCCGGAATGGTGGCTCTCAAAGTCCGGACAGGTGGCTCAGAGAGCACCGGAATAATCACCAGTTCCAGGACAACACAGAAATATCTTTCCATTGACGTAGACGGACTCAGGAAAGTATCACTGGAGGTGCCGGAATGAAAGAAATCACAAAGAAGGAATTCACCGGCATATTTAAAGAAGAGTTTGAAAACTTCCTGCGATATAAAAACGCTTTGGGATACTATAAGAAAATAGAGGGAAACCTTCTCTACGACTATCTGGCATTAAACCGGTTCCTTGACAGCTACAAGCTGGAAGAAATTGCCCTTACGGAAGAAATGACATTCGCATATGTGAAAACAGCTGAACATCTTTCACAGTCGACAAGGCATCACCGTGAATGCAATATCAGGCAGTTTGCGAAATTCCTGAAAAGCCAGGGCTATGAAAATATCTATATCCAGTATGACTGTACAGTAAAACCTTAACTTCCTGAAAAAGTAACACTCAAAAAATAGCAGATTGTAAAAAACCTTGAAAAATAGGGATTTTCTGGCAGAAAATCTTGAAAAAACAGGAAATCAGGAGTAAAATATTGAGTAGAAAGTAACACTCAATATTTGAAGGGAGATATGCCATGTATCTGAATTTTGAGGTAGACATTCCGAAGATACCCGGAAAGATAAATTATGTGAAAAAAGGGGGTACAGTATACGTCAGATATGTGCTCGAAAGAGTATATCATCCAGAGAAAAAATATAATGTTCCGGAGCAGAGAATCATTGGAAAAAGATCAGAAAATAACCCGGATAGAATGCTCCCAAATGAAACTTTTGTGAAGTATTTTGGCGGTCAGGAGATGCCGGAACAGAAAGCCGGACAGACAAGAAGCAGTTGTCTGCGTATAGGGACTTTTCTGGTGATTCAAAAGATTCTGAATGAATATAAACTGCCGGAGATTCTGGAAAAATATCTTGGAAAGAAAGAGACGGGGCTGTTTCTGAATCTGGCAGCTTATTCTCTTATCAGTGAAAATAATGCCGCACAGTATTATTCTTCTTATGCTTACAGCCATCCGCTTTTTACAAAGCAGATGCATATATACAGTGATTCAAAGTATCAGATTTTCTTGCAGGACTTACAGATGATCAGAGGATAGGATTTGTAAATGAGTGGAATGAAAACAGGAATCACCGGGAGAAAATATATATATCTTACGATTCGACCAATAAGAACTGTCAGGCCGGGGATCTGAGATTTGTTGAGTTTGGACACCCGAAAGATGACCGTGGACTGCCGGTCTTTAACTATTCCATTGCGTATGATACATACAATAAAGAACCGTTGTTTTATGAGCAGTATCCTGGAAGTATCGTAGATATTTCCCAGCTTCAGTATATGTTAAAAAAAGCAGAAGGATACGGATATAAGAAGGTCGGATTTATCCTGGACAGGGGATATTTTGGAAGGGAAAACATCCGGTATATGGATGAATGCGGGTATGATTTTGTGATCATGGTAAAGGGTATGAGTGAATCTGTCAGACAGGTGATCCTGGAAAACAAAGGAGAATTCGAGAACATTCGTAAATACAATATACGGAAGTACAAGACATTTGGAAAGACAATAAAGAAAAAACTATATATATCAGATGAAAAAGAAAGATATTTTCATATTTATTATTCAGACCAGAAAGCGTGTGCGGAACATGACCAGATAGAGGCAAAAATAGACCGGATGACGAAATATCTTAACGGTTTAAAGGGAGAAAAAGCGACCGTAGGGGATGGATATAAGAAGTATTTTAAACTTGAAATATATGAGGATGATGGGACGGTCATATGCGCAAGGGAGAGGACAGAAGTGATCCAGGAAGAGATCGATCTGTGTGGATATTTTGTGATCGTAACGTCAAGACAGATGACAGCGGAAGAAGCTTTGGAACTGTATAAGAGCAGGGATGTATCAGAAAAACTGTTCAGGGGAGATAAGAGTTATCTTGGGAACAGGAGCCTGCGGGTACAGTCAGATGAGGCTGCAAATGCGAAGATCTTCGTGGAATTTGCAGCGCTGATAGTAAGGAGCAGGATGTATGTCCTGTTGAAAGAAGAAATGGAAAAACTTGACAAAAAGCCGAATTATATGACCGTTCCGGCAGCAATCCGTGAACTGGAAAAGATAGAACTGGTCCGTCAGACAGATGGAAAATATCGTATGGATCATGCAGTAACAGCAATCCAGAAAATAATCTTAAAAGCATTTGATATGGATGCAGACCAGATACAGGACAAAGCTGTAGAATTGAGTAAACTGCTTGAAAAATATGCAGAAGAGGGGAAATAATATATGGCAAGACCAAGAAAAATGATATCTTTAGAAGAGCAGATAAAGAGGCAGGAAGAGACGGTATTAAAAGTAAAGTTACTGCAAAACTGTGGATAAAAAAACAGTAACACAGATATAAGTTAAATTGAGGATAAAACAAGTTTTGTGTTGCAATCAGTTATTCAACATGTTATTCTATAAAATGGAATTATTATCTATTATATGTATACAATGGTGTGCACTCTATTTCATTGCTTATCTCAAGAATTCTTCAATTTAAACTGTATAAAATTCCACTTTTAATATTATATAAAAAGTTTCCGTGATCAGAGTGTACAGCAGGAAAAGCCGAGGTGAAAAATGTCTGAATTTTCTGAAATAATTATTATTTTGCGATTCCGAGATCTGGTAACAAAAGAGAATGATACGATCAAGCAACATCAGGAAATTATTCAGCAACATGGTTCTGTATGGTGGGGATGGTGGAAAAAGGGAACCGAAAAAACTCCCGTACCAGAATTAGCACAGCTGGGAGTATATGCCAAAACGAGTCCTGCTACGATTTATTTGGTAGATTCCGGTCAAAGACTACTGTATCGTGCTAGTTGCATAAATGTTGAATTTATACCCAATAAGAAGATACTCTCACCTGAAACTGACAAAACGCCTGAATATTACCGGGATCAGAGCTATTTTGCATGGTTTCAATTTACTGAAATTGAATCATGTGATGAGACCGAATTAAAAAATTTTTCTTATGTCAATTGCCATGATTGCGATTTGTTTATAGATTCCAATATTAATTATAGCAATTTTAACAACAAAAAAATTCATTCAATTGCTGAACTTATTCAACAAAACCGCACGATATGGTTCATAAGACCTGCAATTGGAACAGATATTGAAAATGAAATTGTACTGTTGAATTCAGAATTTATACAACCAACACATTTCAGTACAAAATATTATCAGTCATCCGGCAATGCATTGCTGTGGTTATCTGATTTACATCTGTCTGACAAAAATAATGGATTCAGAGATGGAACTATTTCTCAAACATTAGCAGATCACATATCTCAATGTATTGCTAAGGCAGAACGAAATCCACTAAAAATAGGTGGGCTCTTAATTTCCGGTGATATAACATTTCAGGCAGAAGAAGAGGGATTTGATTTAGCCAGACAATTTCTGAAGAACTTAAACAATGGACTTTCCACGCCTGTATCCTCAGAAAATATTGTCTTATGTCCTGGAAATCATGATTTTACTCGGGAATCTGCGAACCTGCCTGCCGGTAAAGATCCTGATTATATATACAATAATCCGGGAAATTTTTCTGCATACTCTGAGTTTTATAAATCTATATATAATATAGATCCGAATAAATATTTTGCTCAGGGAAGAAAGTTGTTACTTTCCTCGGGACAACTGCTCGAAATAGTCGCGCTCAACAGCTTAATTCTGCAGCAATATCCCAATTTTGCAGGACACGGCTACATTTCCAATGAGCAGCTTGATTTTGTTGCTAAACAAATGGGATGGGACAATTCAGAAAATCAAACTTCAATTCGAATCGTTATGATGCATCATCACTATCTGCCAACCTGCTATACAGAAGCGGTTGAAGCTACACGCGCAAGCAGTACTGTATATGATGCGGATCGGCTTATGAACTGGCTTGTAAAATACAATGTAAAACTGTTGTTGCATGGACATAAACACAAGTCTTTCATTTCACGGATTGATTACCCCAGACAACCTGAGAGTAATATAACCATTGATAACATGCATCACATTATTGTTTCAGCAATGGGCGGAACAGGAGCGAGTGGAGTACAAAATAAATTTGCTACCATTTGTTTCGAAGGAAATGACGTTGTGATTGATTTCTATAATATTTATAGCAATGAATCTGAAAAAGATCATCTCTGTCAGACAATAAGACTTCCGCTTCGATAAGAAAGGCAAATATATGATCAAACTACTGGTAACTGATTTAGATGATACGCTTTATTCATGGATTGGATTTTTTATTCCTGCATTTTATGAGATGTTGGAGGAGCTATCGATGATTTTGAATGTACCGAAAGACATTTTACTGCATGAATATCAACGTGTACATCAGGAAAAAGGAAGTGTTGAATATCCGTTTTCAACTCTGTTTCTTCCATCTGTTAAGGCGGTATATCCAACAAAAACAAAGGAAGAAATTTTGAGTATTTTGAACCCGGCATTTCATAAATTTAATTCCGTTCGAAAAGAAAAACTGCAGTTATATCCGGGTGTCAGAGAAGTTCTTAAAAAATTGATAGAGATGCAGATTATAATTGTAGGTTACACGGATTCTGCTGAAGAAAATGGTTTTTACAGACTCAAAAAATTAAATATTGATCGTTATTTTAAACATGTGTATGTCGCGGATAGTCAATTTAAACGGCCAAGTAATCTTTCTTCAGAAAAAACACAGATTGTTTCTGGCAAAAAGCCTAATCCAGCCATCCTTCAAAAAATATGTAAACGCGAAGGCATTGCAATTAATGAAACTCTTTATCTTGGAGACAGCCTGACAAAAGATATTTATATGGCAAAGCAGGCCGGTGCGGTTTCTGTTTTATGCAAATATTCCTGTGACGAAAAAATGCAAAAGGAATTATATGCCAAACTGGTTGCTATTTCCCATTGGAAAAAATCTGATTTTGAGAGGGAACAAATGCTAAAAAAACTCTGTCAGGCCGATGGGATTCAGCCAGATTATACGATACAATGCTTTGAGGAAATTCTGAAAATAATCCAGACACTCAATAGTGGAGCAAAAAGCTAAATTCAATGCAAATTGGGGTCAGGCACACGAAATGTGATCAACAGGCTGTAGCCTTTGAATCCCCTGAAAAGTTCAATAGCAAAAATAACCCTTTCCGGTCATTATGATCGAGAGGGTTTCGTGCATCTTTCAGCCTGGACTTAAAGTCATTTGGGGGCAAAAGTTTTATTAAAAGAGCATAGCTTTTACTTTATATAAAAATGATTTCATGTTATCATTATTTTGATTTAACATAATATATAGCAAGAATTCTCCTTCCTCTACAGGTGGGAGATGAATTGAAAAAAAACATGTAAAAAACAGGAAAGAACACTTGTTCTTCGACGCGATTCATGGTATAATAGAAACAGTCGACAAGATAAAAGATAAAAAAAGAACTGTTTTTATGGAAAAAAGAGATTGAGATGGAAAAGGCAGGATTTTTCAAAAAAAATGAAAAAAGGCTGGCAAGGGAACAGCGTAAACTGTCCGTATCCGGACAATAAGTAAGAAAATACGCCCGTGTCCGGGCAAAAAAAATCGCGGGGCACGCGAGGATAGCTTGTAGATACTTGGCTCAGTAGAGTCATTGAGCAAGAAGCCCCCACTTCAAAATCTGGGATTTAAGTGATGGGAGCATGTCACACAGTTACCTAATTCATTTCAAACAAGCATTACAGAAAACAGAATATCCCAGGAGGAAACCAATATGCATCATGATTTAGATATTCACCCAATCCCAGAGAAAGTTCTCTACATTAATGATCTTACAATAGCGGATACAGCGCCTTATTATGAAACAACCAAGCAATATGAGAAAGCACTTACCGGAGAGACGCAGGCTAAAGGTGGGATTCTTCCTGATGACAACGTCAGAATTTATGTTCCGTTGGATCTGAATGCAGATCAGATTTTACACAGGCTTCGTGAGATATACAGAGTTATGGAAAGTCCGGATGATATGAATGAGTCTGATTTCTGGGTAGAGACAAATAAAATTGTTGCTCAACTTGAAATATATGATCAGGTATGGGTGGCAAGGAATTTAAAGGATGCTGTAAGGATAAATGATAATATTCACAGTCCAAAGGGAATACAACTGGCTAAAGAGATTATTGCGATCCTGATGGAGGATGAGGGCTGCGCGGAATCCTTTCCATATAATATTATTGATGAATTGCAGGCAGAATTTGGAATTTAGATACCAGCTGCAGTCAGGAGGTAATAGGCAATTGGGGTCTGTCCCCAATTGTTACAAGATAATATTTTTATTCAGGAGGACATATCTATGAAAAAGACGAAAATTTATTTATATTGTCTATGCATGGCAATAATGATGCTGCTGATGAGCAGTAACGTATACGGAGCTACGCTTAAGTCTGCAACCGTAAGTAAAACCAAAACTTACAGATGGGATTTGACACATGATGGAAAATCTGATTCTGTAAAATTTGTAATTGCAAAAGATAATTACATTATGATTAATAAGCTTCAGATTCATGTAAATGGAAAGAAAGCTTATTCTATTTCTGATCTGTATGTTTACAGGATTCAAATACAATATGTAAAGATATCAAATAGCAAGGAATTTCTTTATGTAGTTGGTAGGGGAGACAGTAATACTCCTTACATAAGAAAAATTTTCCGGTATGATACAGCTTCACAAAAGTTAGTGGAAGCAACAGACCTGTCTCAATATAGCGGAGCTGTAAGGGGGATAAAAAAAGTTTCCGGAAACAGATTAACTATAGCATATGAATGCGGAATAAGTCTTGCAGGCCGCATTAAATGGAATTATATATATGAATATAATTCTGCAAAGAAGAAATTCATACTGAAGAGCAACACTGCAGCGGTAAAGTGCGCTTTTACCTATGACCCGGGTGATGGTTATACTTCTTATTTTAAAAAGAATATGTATAAAACTGCTAAATATATTACAGTATACAGCGATAAACTTTGCACAAAAAATAGATCCGTGATACCTGCCGGAAAATGGATGACTATGAACAATGTATTTGTAAATAGGGCCGGAAAAATGAGTATACAGTTCAAATATGGAAATAAAACAGTATGGATTCCATGTACAACGGGTGCCTATGGAAGCTTTCAAGGTGTAAACAGACGTCTGGCAGGAGGATTTTTTGGATAGTTCAGCAGTGAGATCTGACTCCAATGTTATATATGGAGAAACGTATATGGTAACACTGATCAACAGTACAAAATACTTTGATCCAAAAGATTCTTCCGCAGAACTTGGACAGGAGGCCCTTGATTTGGCAGTATCTTATATCCGTGATTTTCTGGAAGAAATGAAGCAGATAGAACTGTCTTCATGATATATAAAAATCTGAAGGGATACCACTCAGACATTTTTTGATGCCTGAGTGGTATCTTTTCTGTTATAATAAAAAGATAATAATAAGTTCAGGAGTAAGTGCTTCAAAAGAAGGCGTAGTGCTATTTCCTCCACCAATTGATATACTGGGAAAAACCAATATATTTTAAGGAGGACTTATTCTATGGGAAAAACCAACCAGGAAA
>NZ_JBQHWS010000091.1:0-14722 GCF_052063845.1 Blautia sp. HCP3S3_D9 | reverse complement strand
AATTTTTCAATACCTCTCATGTTATTTTGTTCTTACTATGACATATACTCTGAGATCATGGTCTTGAAATCATAATTATTGTATCAAATTATTCCTTCTCATACAACACTTCTCATATTAAGATTCTTATGAAAAAATTCTACTATATTGGCCATTCTACTACAATATATTTATGGTTAATTTTCCTTACAGCCAGTAAGGGATTATCCATCTTGTTGCTTAAGCTGTATAATGATGGAACAATCGGTATATCGTCTTCTTTCCTTGGACTTCGCGTCCGTAATTTAGACTGATAACCAGCTCCTCATTTGCAGCGTTCGTTTTATGCAGGTTGAATCGCCATAGGTGCATTCGTGTCACACCACAGTAGATGAAATAGGCAATGAGTAAAACTGGTATTTATCCATTGCAATAATTTTAAAGAGTGACAAATTTATGAACGCAGTAGGTATCGATGTTTCTAAGGGTAAAAGTATGGTTGCTATTATGCGACCCTTGCTTTCTTTACGGAGTCATAAATAAACTCACCTGTAATCTCCAATTCACGTCCCATATTAATACTTTTGAAATCCCATGTTTCATCAACTAACATACTATTATCACCTATCTCCATATTTGAGAATATCTGTCAAATCTATTATTTCTATCTCATATTAAACGAAGTGTAGTAAACATCTATTTACTATCATTTTATTGATTCAAAACAAAGTAGATAAATCATCCATAGCATATCAGAATAGCAAAATATGTCATTTCAACTCTCCACAGCGCTGAAATAAACCCACCCGATTCTTAAAATCACACATAAACTTTGGCAGCACCATCTTAGCTGGCAAATTATTATGTCGAAACACACAGCAAACTCCCGTCTCCACCGCCTCATCATACAATTCATCCACTAATTCAACTGTTTCCTGATCTGAATAATATTTTTCTGGAATAACTTTGTGAATTACAATTTTCACAGGATATTTCTGTTCAAGATCAGCTACACTTTTTTCAAAACCAAAGATTACATGAACTTCTATTTTCACCTCTGGAAAATGCTTATATATTTCCCTAACAGAAGGCTCCACACACAAATAATCTCTTTTTTCTGGATTTAGCCCATTAAAATGATACTCCAACATCTTTCTCAAACTAACTCCATTCATCAGATTATCTACCATAAATACAATCTTTTTTAATGATTTATTTCGCCAATATATTCCTACTTCACTTTCCGTCAACGCATGGTTAATTTTCCCCTCATCAAAAGCCCAACTTAAATAGTTACGTCCTTTATATTCGAAATACCGATATAAGTAAAATAATGTGGAATCATTTCCACTACTTTCTTTTGCAATAACAAGCGTACCTTCCTCCATTGCAAACTGTCTCATATCTGCAAAATATTTCTCAATTACATCTTCACTTTCTACCATTCCTAGATAATGTTTTTCTAATATCAATCTCCAGAATTTATTAACACAATCGGATGTTATATTACAAATTTGGAAATGCCACAGTATCTTATAAAGATATATTGTTTTGTTTATTTCTTCATCTTTTGTACTTCCAAACATCTGAAATGTATTATAATTATTGGAGTTATTTGCATTCATCAAACTTAATAATTTTTCAGTTTTATCATTTAAATAAAGATCTCTATAAGAATATTTTACTACCTGACTTTTAAGTATATTATGTATTTTTTTCAATTTTAAACTTATTTGCATCAGACTATCACTATAAATAATTCTTGAATCTTCTTTATTAATCAAAACCAGAATATCTTTCTCGGGTATTTTTTCATCAGTTTCTACTATTTTTTCTAAATCTGCATTCAAAAATTTAGAAGCTCGAACTTTTTTCTCTTTTATTTTCCAGAACCTTTTCTCTTTTTGATAAAATGCCTCTTCTAATTCCCACTGATCCGCCTCATCTCCCCAAAACTGTAGTTTATAATTTTGAGGACTGAAATACTCATCCAGTATATCATCAAATTCTCCAAGGAAGGGAAATGCAAACAATTTTCCATCCATTAAATCTGCAGTTCCCATTTTTTCAAAATCAAAATATCGGAGCAAAAAATCATACAAATCTTTAAAAATTTCTTCACCTTCTTCTGCTTTTGCATCTAACAAAATTTCTTGAAGGAATTTCATTATCAAACTTTCTTGATAAAACTCTTCTTTTCCATTATCTAATTCTGTACAAAAGTCCCAACGATTTTTTACTACTTCAAGATAAAAAGCAACATAAAAATCCACAGTCAGCAAATCATAATCTTTTTTAAAAAGCCAACATCCTCTCAGATTTTCTGCATATAATCTCAATATTTCCAGAAATCCTTCTCTTTCATTTTTTTGTTTCTGATGAATATATACAATCTTTTTATCATTTGCTGAGGCAGGATTCAAAAATTTTATAATCTTATGACTAGTTCTACTTCTTATGATTCTTCCAGGCAAAAATAAATTATAAATTTTTTTCTCTTCTATCATTCTTAATAAATCCAATTTATTTTCCTGAGTTCCATTAAGAAAAATCTCTGAAAGATCAACCAATTCTTCATCCGAATTTAAAGTAATATTTACAAACCACGCCAATTTATTTTCCCGCTTAATTTCCTCTGGCGAAAAATACCCCGAAAAATAATCTTTCCTGGTATTTCGGATAATAACCTGAGAATCTTTTCTGACAATCATAGTCCCATTGTCTCTATAGTCTTCCTCATCAAACAATAATTTTCCATTATCAATAAGCAATGTAAGAAATGTAATAGTGTGTTTCTCAGCAATTTCCTTGATTATCCTTCGAATTTTTGTGCTTTCCTGTACTTTAGCATAACAACTTGTCATTTCAAACATCTGAAGTGCAAGTACCAAATTTATAAGATGAGCATTATCACATTCAAACCCCTGCGCAATGCCAATAACCATTTCATAAATTGGATAAAGTTTTCTTCCATCTTCATATTCCAATAGAAATATACCTTTTATTGTCGGTATAATATCTTGCAAAACCCAATATTGCTCAACAATTTCTGTTGTTTTGCTTTCTTCCGGCCTATCGCTTAGTTGCTTTAAAAAGCAAAGGCATTCCACATATCCATCTTTTTCAATGCTATCTACAACCGCTGCCGCAAGCATGTCAACACAATGAAATATTTTTTCTCCGAACTCTTTATCTTTTTTTACCTTTTCCCAATCCTGAAAATGCGATAATTCTGAAATGAAAATTGCTGCTAAATCTTTTGTCTTACGCTGTCGAATATCAGGAGCTACTCTATCAATCCAGGAAATTAATTCCAATACATCATCACGCAACATTACCCCTAAACTTTCAGATGCCATTTCCTTATACTTTGCATCAACATCAATATCGCTTATCACTCTCATTACTTCTCCCCCAACAACTGAACAATTGCACGAGCTGTACCTTTATCATCAATGTCCATATTCTCCTCATCCTGTAGCCATTGAATAAACATTTTCTTTTCATCTTCGCCTAAAATGCGTATTCTTAAAATAGAAAAATAACAAACACTAATAAAATTCTTAAAATTAACAGTCTGACAAGGTATCTTTCGATACAACTTATTTCTAAAAAACTTTCTCAACCATTTATCTCTCTGAAAAATTTCTTCATACAAACGTTTGTATATACTACCTCTTCCTGTATTTTGCTGAATCAGAAATTCTGCATATTCATCCAAATACCTTTCTACAAACACAGAATCCAAGTATCTGTTTAAAATGAAGTTCGCATCTCTAATATCCAAAAATCCTTTACGTTTCAAGTATTTTTCAAATTCCAGCATATTTTCCTGCTTAGAATCTTCATCCTCCAATTCTACACCCTGAATACTTTTTATAGCGTAATTTGCTGCTCCAGCTTCAAAAATGCTTTGTTTTTCAAATTCTCTCATCTCGCTAATTCTTTCAAAAACCTTAGTCTTATTCCAGTTAATTTCTAATCCACGATCACGAATATAATCAGAAAATTCATTCAAAAGCTGTTTACCATCAATACCTCGATATACAATATATATATCATCCACATATCTTATAATATCGCACTTCTCATCCCATTTCTCATGCTGTCGAAAAAAAGAGTCTATCACTGCTGTTAAAAATAATTCTGCAAATACTCTGGCATAAGCAGGCCCTTGCGGAACTCCTCGGATTTCTCCCTTTATTTTATACATAAGCTGCTCTGTATAAATACCAAGATAACGTAAAATACAATTAATTCTTTTTTTTGCTTCTTCAGAATCAGGTACCCCATTTATTTCCTCCATTTGTTTAAATAATGCATGAACATAAATGGAATCATAAAATCTTGTTAAGTCCAATTTAATCAGCCCATAATTTTTAAAAATATCCAAATATAAATAATTTTCTATATTCTCTTGAAATCTTTTCCATGCATCATACCAAGGAATAAAATCAGAACCCTTTTCATAAAAAAAATTTAAATTATAACTATATGAATGAAAACGAATACCCATTGTTTCTACAAGCTCATAGATTAATGCTGTAGTAAGAACTCTGTCTTTCGGACAAAGAGATACCAATATTCGTGGTTCTTCTTTTCCTTCCTCCAACGTTTATACAAAGAATACCGGGAAGGTGAATTTTCCAATTGGACTTCATCTCCATTTATAATACCAAAAAACTTTTCTTTAATGTCTTTAAAATCATACTGTTTCATTCCTGACATTTCCAGATAATCATTCACAGCCAGAACCTCATCATCATAACACATATAACAAAGTTCTTTATCTCTTATCATTCGAAAATAACTGGAATCTTTTTCTTTTTTCCAATATCTGTGATCTAATTCCTTTTCTTCCTTCGATTCCATTATTTTAGCAACAGAAAGCCCTAATTGTTCTGCTATGTATTCTATAACTGTCGCATGAGGATCAAGCTCTGATTCAAGTTGCTCTCCATACAAGTCATATAAATACTGTATTGTAACAGGATAATTTTTATTAAGTTTTGATAGCTGATGTCTGGTTACATTTTCTTTATAATTATTCTGTTGCTTCATAATATCCCAAAGCAATTCATCATTTTTCATATGTCCAAAACAGCCCGACAGAATAAGACGATCCAAATAACGAAGATTACCTTCCAATGCCCTTTTCATAATTCCATAAAAGACAGAGCACCCTTCACACGCTTTTTGAATATCATATAATGACAAAGAATTCTCTGCAATTAAATATTCTTTTTTATACAATAAGCCTTTTTCTTGTTGCTCTTTATCTGGTGAAATCCTCAACCTCTTCCATAAAACTTCTAAATCATTAGGGACATATGATTGAAGCACGCCAAATTGAATTTGCCAAAAATCTGATTTTTCAGGCAAATTTCTCCATTCCTCCATATTATAATTCAAAATATCCGGAATAAAGAAAGACTGCCCCCCTTTTCTATGAACAGACAAAGGAAGTTTTACCTGTTTTCCAAATTTTATTCCTCCTCCTGCCACAGCCGGAAAGAGATCCAATCCAAACACTTCTTCCTGATGTATCGCAGATTTATACTCTTTTCCAAGGCATTCTACAATTTTAAATCCTTGTTCTTTTGAAATAATCCCTTTTGTCAAAATCCAAAGATGAATCCCTCTTCTTCCTGAAAATTCTGCAAGATAATGAATTCCCAATTTTTCCAATTTTCTTGCAGCAGGTAGGACATATTTTTCTAATAAATCCTCTAAAAAACAAGGATCTTTACAATCAAAATCCAAACAAACCCATTTCATCCATTTTCTTTTATATTGTTGCTGATATACGCCTAACGAGGCCCCTTGCTCTAACATATCAAAAAGCAGCAGTGGGGTACATTTTACTCGTCTAGGAACATATCTTCCATCTGGCATCTGTACTGCCATATATTTATCATTAATAACATAATAATCAAATAGTTTTTGTGCAATCTTATACTTTATATCATTTCTTGGAATATTCATCTAATCACCACATATCTCATTCGATCTATTCTTTATTTTTGTAAAAATTTGATAACTTTTTCAAAAGATTGATGTTCCTTACACACCTTATCAATATCCATCTCTTCAATAATTGTATCTATAGATTGTATTAATTTAAGTTTGTTAAAATTTGCTAACTCTCCTCCAAACCAATCCTCTATACAATTGTTGATTATCGCTAATTCATATTTATGATTACCAATTTGTTTAGTTAGCATTTTTTCAGTTTGTTCTTCATCGCCATCAGAATCAACAACAATCAATATATCCGATTTCGTACGGTTTTCTATCACTGCATTAAAAATAACTGGAACATTATATTTCCCTTCACAAGTCACGATAGTAACCCTTTGCTCTAATTTTCTAGCAATTGCCTGAAGAATTATTTCATCGGTTCGTCCTTCACATATGATTACTTTCTCTGAAAACTCTTTCTCCAGTTTAGTTTCCATTTGATTTTTCAATTTTGTAATAATATAGCGAACTTTTTTATCTTGTAAGATCAATTGTAAAACTTTACAAAAAATTTCCTCATTACTAATTTCAAAATAATTACTTTTTTCCATCGGAATAGCAATTTGAGATATTGCTTCTCCAATATTTTTACAAATGCCTTCATCAATACTAATTTGAATCGGATATAATGGGGTTATTCTTAATTCAAACAGTCTAAATCTATATTTTTCAGTGCATACTTCAAAACCATATCGTTTATCAAAATACATATTATTAGCATCAATAACTTTTTTCGAAGATTGCTGATTATTTATACCAGAAAATTTTTCATATACATCCGATATCGATTGCGCAACTTCAAGCATTGGATTATCAAATTTTATCTCATCGAAAACTGCAAAAACCTTTCCCTTAGTATACTGAGATAAATATTTACATTGTTCATCCATAATTTCGTATATATTATCAGTATACTCCAAATCTTTTCCAAAGTCCTCATCTGTTCCCCAATAATTTTTAATTTTCATTTTCAACCTCCTGCAAATTTACTAATAATGGTAAGTGATCACTTATTTGTTTATTTGGAATTGTATTTTTTAGTAATTCTTTTTTACCAGCTTTTTTCAAATACTCAACTTGAACGATATTATCTGCCAACTCTTTTCTAACCAATACTTGATCCAAACAGTGCCAATATGAAGTTATAGAATCTCTATCATAATAGAAACTACCATACATTTCCGTATTTTCCGATATGTAATGCAAAATTGGATTATAAAATCGCTTTCGCTTAAAACTTCTGGGATTGGTAAATTCACTTTTACCTATAAGCGTTTTAAATAAAACTGCATTGAATGCATACTTACTTAGTAATTCTTCATCATAAGGATTGGCATTAAAATCCCCAATAACAATTGTATTATCACATTTCAATAAATCTTCATTTTTTTCAATATCTGCAACCAAATATCGTATAGTTTCTAATCGGTCTGCAGTGCTAGAATTTCTTCTATCTTGTAAATGGACAGCTGCCAAAAGATAATCTTTTACTGCCGTTTTTATATTATATATATTATATCTATCTTGTTGCTGTACAAGCTCAACACCGAAAGTTGTTTTTGCTACTAAAGTTACTTTCCTATCCTCTTGTCCTTCCCAATGAACATAATTATAAAATTTCCCCAAATTCATTGTTATTTTTTCAAAATCTATTCCTTCAAACTCTGAAAAAACAGCAATATCAATATCTTTTTCTATTATGCAATCAATGATATATTCTTCTATTGCATTTTTTCCTAAATTCCAAAACAAAATATTAAGCAACTTATACCACCTTTATTTTCTTGACTTTATCTTTGAAGAGAATCCGGCCCTTTTATCTCCAGATTCTCTAAAAAATTCCACTTCAGATCAGGCTCTACCATACAAATCCTTAGTATAAACCTTCTCCCTCACATCATCCAGACTACTATCATACCGATTCGCAATAACGACCTAGCTCATCTCTTTAAACTTTTCCAGATCATTCTGCTCTGCTTCCAAAGAATGTTAAACCATCCTCCAATGTCGGCTCATAAACGATCACCGTTGCACATTTCGCCTTAATACGCTTCATAACACCTTGAATAGACGACTAGCGGAAATTATCGGAGTTTAATTTCATAGTCAGGCGGTATACACCAACTATAACTTCCTTCTCCTTGCTTGCATCATAATCATCATTTGCTTCATAGGCTCCTGCCATTTCCAGTACACGTTCTGCGATATAATCCTTACGTGTTCTGTTGGATTCAACGATTGTAGTTATCATATTCTGAGGAACTTTGTTCTTTTTTTCTTCAAATCAAAGATCACTAGAAATTCACATTATACCCTTTCAGCAGAAAGCAAAATTAAAACATTTTTTCCATATTCTGTCAAAACATATGTACTTTTTTGTGACCAATCATAATCATTATTGTAGTTTGGATGACTTTTTATTTTTCCTACCAAACTAAAAATATATATGATTCTCAATTCCTTTTTCTGAATCTTTTTCCCATTCTTCGATCCATTTTCTCAACTGTTCTTCAAAAATCTGCTCTGTCAAATTACGTGCTTCTTGTGCAAATTTATCTTTTTCATCATCCATAACATATATAGATTTTCTTGTAATTCCCAATCCCTTAAGCATATTTTCTAAATCAGAACATACTGTCTCTGGAATTTCTATTCTTTTCAAAAACTCTTTAGCAGGGTAAAGATAGTCAATAGGCCAAAATATTGAACCATGTATTGTAAAATTGCCAGACTGCCTACACATTCGCATATCATTTTTAGGTCCATAAAAAGCTATCGGAAAATCCTCTGAATCAGGAACATTATCTATATTATATATCAGTTCCTTTAAACATGTAGTTTTATTAAATTTAATAGGATCTAAAATATAGAACCCCGCTGAAACACCTGTTTTTCTTTTATCCAAGGCAAAAAACATAGCTACAATGGCATCTGTACTCCAATCTAAAAGCCTTGTCCTTACCCCATAATGTTGTGCCAAACACAAAAATTCCATATCTGACATTGTCTCTTCATAAATATGTTTATTTTTCATTAAATTCTTAAAACTATTTATGTAAAGTCCATCTGGTACAACACCTGTATCTGCATATGTACTGAATATTTCTATTGGATGTGGTCTCACACGTCTTCCAAACTGGTCTCTGATTATATGTGCCTGACGAATAACAGACGGTAATAATGGATAATTAATATCAGCTTGTCCTCTAAACCATTTATCACCCTTTTTGTTTTCTGAAACAATAATAGAAAATAATTCTTCTACAGAATTCACTTTCATAGCATCAATAGGCCTAAGTATATTAGATGTATCTGTAAGCATATTTTATCCTCCATAAGATTAAGCTATAAAACATAGTTCTTCATTTATCATATCATCACAAGAAAAGTATTTTTATATCAAATGTTTTATAATATCGACTAATACTGTCCAGTTGCTTTATTATATTATAGCGTTTAGTTGAAAAGAAATAATACACCAGTAACATATAAACAAGATCTTCATCTGTTTCTGAATCACATGTTTTATTTATTTTAGACAACATATCTTGAATATCTTCTTCAAAGTCCACGAAATCTTCTGCGCATATGTTCCAAAAATGTTCAATGCAGATAGTCCTCGCAAAACTATAAAATAATATTCCCGGAAAGATTACTTCTCTCAATTTTGTTTCCAAAATATCTCTTCTTATCTGTTCTACTTTTACTATCTTATTTAATCTCAGTAACTGATCATATATCTCATTGTATATTCGTATAACTCTACGTGGATTGGATAAACTTTTTTCTAATTTTACTATTGCCGTCTCTAAATTATTTTCCAATGCCATAGATTCCTCTTCAACCCGTTTTCTCATTTCTCCCTGTATCTGATCATCTATCTGTATTTTTTTCTGTTCCTGACAAACTGATTTTAAAAAATTCACCATCTTTCTAACTTCTTTTGGAACATCCAAAATATAAGGTAAATTAGATAATTCACAATTCTTATACCTTTCCTGATAATATTCCATCAAAAAGCTATATGATACTGATTTTAAATTATAATTATACATAAAGTATTTATCAAAAAATCCATTTTTAAATTCTTTTTTCCCAAGAAGATATTTATAATCTCCTGCAAAAATAATTATGCTTTTGGGTAAAAATAGTATTTCTGAAAACAGCTTTACGACCTGTGCAATCATTTCATCTGTACAGCGATCCACATCATCTATCAGGACAATGATTCTATCTTCCCCCAATATATTTGAAAATTCTCCTGAAATTTCTGATAAAGTTTTACTTTCATCCAGCTCATTCTTTGTAAACGCATCAAATCTGGTTTTAGTTATCGATACTATTGATTCATCTAATATAATATCTAAAATTGCCTGTAAATATTTTTCAAATTCACTTGAAACACCCATATAATAGTCATTTTCAGCTAACACATCATGTATTTTTCTTAAGATTTGTCGAACTACTGCCTCACTTTCATTAAAATCACTCATATTTATCCATATAGGATAAAGTCTTTTTGTCTTTTCTAATTCTTCAAATAATTTCCGCATAAAAAAGGTTTTACCACCACCCCATTTATCAGAAATAAAAATTGTCATCTGATCCTCACCATTATGTGTTCGTATCTTTGCAAATATCTCCTCTAATTGTAATTGACGTACTTCAAATAATTTTTCGTCTTCCATAGGTGAATTATTTACTGAACAATTTTCAACTTCAATATCTTTTAGCAAAATATTTATCAAAGCAATCATACCTACTATTACGAACCTAACTTTTAATTGCATATATCCTTTTTCTCCTACATTTTCCTGTATAAAGATAACAATACACAATTCAACACAGTTCACATATGATATATATTTTTTGCTTCTATTGTAATATGTCCAATGATTTTTAAAGCAAACTCCTCTTAAAAGTAATACTAATAGCAGTGTATAAATAAAAGAATCTATTTGTCTGAGAGCATTAGCACTGCTTACCAGAATTTTATGCAAAATATATTGAGAATCCGTTTCAGCAAACGCAAACAGCAAAACTATTACCACACCATAAGTAATTAGCCCCCAAAAGAAATCTTTTATATTTTTACTTTTGACAACATGATTTCTTTTGCTTCGTGTACAAAATATTTTTAAAATAATGATATAAGAAATAGCTATCATAATCAGTAACAACACAGCAATAGGAATAAAATTATCACCAAATAAAATATATGGATAGTTCCAATTCTCTCCTTTAATTTTCATACATCCTCTTTGTCCTTTCTATTTTACTTTTTAATTCATCGCTCATCACTACAAGTCGTTCACTATTCTTCCCTGAATATTGTATAGATTTATCAACTCCTGTCATCAGGTGTTCTACCATTAATTTTTCGCCAAACAAGCTCATATATTTATCATATGATCCATTTTTTATAGAACTATCTATCATCTCTTTTTCATCTAGATATAATTCCAATAAAATATCATATATCTTCTCAAATATAACCATTTGCTTATTCATAAGCATTAAATCATAACTTGAACAAAAATCATATGTTTTGCAATTATCCAAATCCTGATAAGTATCTTCTCTGTATAATTCCATTAAGACACTGTCAGCTGCCAGCATATTCCATAATTCAAGCCCCTTTGCAGATAAGTATAAAAATGTATGATCAGATATTTCTCCCTCTACGTCTTTTTTACCATAGCTGTTTTTACTTATACTTATAACTCCTCTATGATATAAATAGCAGATTATCTCCGACATATCTTTATCCATATTATTTTTCATACCAAAAGCATCGCAAAAATCTCTGATTAATTCCGCTTTAGTAACTCCATTTTCTCCATATTCCCAAAATCCGGCTCTTTGCATAATAAAATATGAAATTATATATAAGCACAATATTGAATTGTCTTTTTCTAAAGTTTTATACAATATATTTGGAATTAATGCTTCTGTATTATTCATATAAACTAAATTAGATCCACATGCCAGCGCCCGTATAACAGTTATATTATTAAATGCATATTCCTCCTGATCACTCCCTGAGTTTATTTCTTTAGAAATCCAAAAAGAATTAGATAATACTTTGGCATATATCTGCAATGTTCTGCGTATATCCAGACACATCAAATTTTTTATCATATTCGAATATTTTTTTTCAAATTTATTACTAAATGTAATTAAAATATTATACGCTCTGCGCCAGTTTTCTGTTTTATATTCTTCGGGCAGACCGTCATATTTTTGTTTAAAATATTGCACCATGTCAACACTTTTCGTTTTATATATTTCCCGGGCAATAGAATATGCAGACACAGTTTTGGCATTCTGCAATAATTTATATGTCGACGGTCTGACAGAAACCAATAAATTGACATAATTATTTTTTTTGTCTAAATCGTCAATGTCAGGTAAGTTCCTCATACATGTATAAAATCTTAAATATTGCAAAATCAATTGTTCCTGATAATTATATGGTAATGATTCAATATCATCCAAAATAATCATTATTCTGTTATAGGAGCATTTTTTACTGGTTAAATAATATTTCAACTGTGTTACTATATAAATGTAGTACTCTTCATTTTTTGCTGTTTCTAATTTATCTTCCAGTGTCTGCTCTCCTATGTAATTCAATTTTACTGTTGCTTTTGGATTCGTATATTTTAGAAATTGATAAAATTTCATTCTGCCTTCCGCAGAATAAAACTCCTCTTTTAGTTCTGGAAATTTTTCTTCTATTGCCAAACAAACTGATGCAATTCTTTTAGTCAAGTCATTTCTGACATCTTTAACTATTGAAATTTCTTCATCTGAAATCTGTCCAAGCACAAATCCATTAAAAAAAGAAGGGAAAATAACAGTCGCATTATTATCATCAAATCTTATTGCATTATTTGTAATCTCATAACTATAACGAATATCTGTACTTTTTCCAATTCCCTGATATCCTATCAGCACAGACACTGAATCCATAGGTTCACTTAATATAGCTCTTAAAGAATTTTTTATCTCTTCATCTGGAATATAATAACTATTTACCTCTTGTATATTTTTGTGTCCAATGTCAGGATTCAAAAAATAATCAAATGGTTTCTGATACTGAAGGTATAAATTACTCTTTTTCACGTCACTTCTTGTTTTTGTTAATTGATTAATTTTTCGATACTTCATATTTTCCTCCTTTCGAAATCATTCACTATATATTATTAACATTTTTATATTTCTACTTTCTTATATAATATAGCATTATCACGAATTTGTAAATATAAAAGCTATTTTTTTATGTTTAAATATTATAATAAAAATACAATTTTCATTAACTTTTTATTGACATTTTATCCATTATGGTTTTATAATAACAATAGTTTAACATTTCAAAGGAGGCTTCACAATGAATTTATCAGTTGAGACTCAGCCGGGTCTACTCAATGATAAGTCTTCCCCAAACACCTCAGTTACAATAGAAACACCTGAACTCGATTTGACTGTGGGTACTTTGATCAGAGACTCTAGACAGAGAAAGGGGTTAAGTCAAAAGGACCTGGCTATTCGATGCGGAATTACCCCTGTTCAGCTTTGCCGTATCGAAAACGATGAATGTATTCCTAACAAAAAAACACTCAAAATGATATCCTCACATATCGGCATATCATACACAACACTCATCATCGAAGCCGGATATAATGATATGTCCGGAAAAAGAATTTATTATAAGCGGGATGGAACAGAATTGAATATAAATCAATTAATCTGCTGTATTTATAAGGCAGACAGTGATTTATTAGACTATTTTCAAGGGTTCGACTATTTCGGAACCCCAGAAAACGTAGAAGTATTAAAATTAATTTTAAGCGCAATGAGAAAGGAGGCTGATCTATGTAATATTCCTTCTGAGAAACGAGATTTGAAAAGTACTTTTTTTCAGAGCACTTTTCAGGCCATAAAAAGCTTCATAAGTTCTTCGCTAAAGCCAATAACCAAATGGATATTGCAGAGAGATTATTGAGTTCTTTCATATTATTATCAAAAATTAACCTTTCATAGAAATAATCAGCAGCGGCTGAGGATTTTAAACAGACAGCGCCAACTGTCATTATTGAAGGAGGCTGATCCATTGATGAGTAGTACACATAACCGGGCGGGGGATGGCTCTCTAACTCTGGTGAACGCCATATATCAAGAAATTTGCAATGAGATAAAAGGACTCGACTTACAAGACTCGGATAGTATGCTTCGACAGATAAAAAGGATTTTGACGTATGTATTACGGATGCCCGTTAATTATTCTCCCAGACGTCGTCAACGCGATTTTCCACAGGTGTTTGATGAAGAATCTACAAGATGTATCCGTTATTTTACCCAAAAGACTTATAGTAGTGCAGAAAAAAACGCTGAGCAAAAGAATATTTTGTTTCAGGTAAGCACAGCTACTGTCATTCTGTGTTGCCCTGCCGAATTGATCAGGGAAAAAATCTCTTTTGATGAAACTTTTTCATCTTTTAGTGAAAAGTGGCCTATGTTTGCTAAAATGGCCAATGATCTGTACGATTTGATCTTAAGCAAGGTAGAAAAATAATTCCAGAGTAAGGCATCTCCCCGTAAAAAGTTACAGGCACGATCTGAAGACCCCAGAACGTGTCTGTAACTTTTTATAGTAAGTGCTCTGAGCATCGTAAGCGATGAGTAATAATAATCTGATAAATATCCTATATCTATCTTC
>NZ_JBQHWS010000090.1:0-15227 GCF_052063845.1 Blautia sp. HCP3S3_D9 | reverse complement strand
GTCTTTCGGAGACAAGAAAGAATAGCACGCTTCATCGGAAATTCAAAAAACTATGATACACTACAGACTTGGAGGTGGAATAATGCAGAAAATTTTAGTTGTTGAGGACGACTTGGATATTCAAGATATACTGAAAAACCATTTGGTTGATGCAGGCTATGAAGTTGCCGTTGCGTCTGATGGCGTGACTGGGATTGCAATGTTTGATGATACAATCGACCTTGTGCTGTTAGACATTATGCTCCCTAAAATCGACGGTTATGGTGTATGTGAGGTCATTCGCAAGAGGTCACAAGTTCCTATCATCATGCTTACTGCACTTTCAGATGAAGAAAACCAGTTACGGGGTTTTGAACAGCAGATTGATGATTACATTCCAAAGCCCTTTTCACCCAAAATCCTGCTATGTAAGATTGCGGCTATTTTTCGCCGTAGGACTGCGGAAAATCAAAATCAATCCCTGCTCACCTATAAAGAATTGAGTATGGATAATGACGGGTTTCATGTATATCACAAAGGAAACGAAGTCGTTTTGACCAGCAAAGAGTTTATGCTTCTTCGGCTTATGCTTGAAAATCAAGGGAAAGTCTTTACTCGGCAAATGTTGCTTGAACGATTGTGGTCGGAGGATTTGGAGGTCGAAGAACGGATTGTTGACAGTCACATAAAGAACATTCGCAAAAAGTTAAATGCTGACTATATAAAAACAATCAGAGGGGTGGGATACAGAATTGACAAAGTACATTAAGCAACGGTTATCCGTCAAGATTTTTATAATTACATTTCTTCTACTGGGTGCAGCTTGCAGCGGAACATATTTCTTCATCTCAAAGTTGTTGCCTACGACATATTCCAATTTGATAAATGCGGCTACGGAGAAAGCCGCTATGCACCTTGTTGAGCAAATGATATCCTTTGACAATATATCTGATTGCGAAAATGATATATCTAATTTTTCAAAGGAAACAAATGCTGCTTTTTGGATTGAGGATAGTAATGGCTCTATTATATATCCGAATGAGACATCAACGGAAACATCTACTATTTCGGCAGACCACACAGTTACATTTGATGAAGATGAGTCGTTCATAGATATGCAACCATCCGGGACAACTACGACGAATTTTTATCCGTTCACGCTAAAAAACGGTACTGCTTATACATTGGCAGTTCAAACGGATTTGTTCGTTGTACAGCAGGCAACAAAGGTATTGCTGTCTATACTTCCGTATGTCATCCTAATGGTTTTTCTGCTTTCTCTCCTTTGTGCATGGCTCTATGCAAGGTACATCACTCGACCTATTGTGCGACTGAGCAAGATTTCAAAGCAAATGGCGGAACTGGATTTTTCCGGTCAATGTAGTACAGGACGAGAAGATGAATTAGGGTGTTTGGCGCGAAATCTAAATTCATTGTCTGCTTCGCTATCCTCTGCATTGAACGATCTTCAAACTGCAAACCAACAGCTCAAAACAGATATTGAAAAGGAACAGGCGTTAGAAAGACAGAGGGTAGACTTTTTCTCAGCAGCATCCCATGAACTGAAAACACCATTGACCATTTTGAAAGGACACTTAGCGGGGATGCTGAACGGAGTCTGCGGCTATGAAAACCACATAGAGTACATGGAGCGTTCCCTTGCCGTTGTTGATAGGATGGAAAAGTTGGTAAAAGAGCTGTTGTATGTTTCTAAAGCAGAGGGAACTCAAGAATCCGAATATAAAACCGTTGATTTTGCGGAAATATTTCGGGTACAGGTTGCCACAGTAACAGATTTATTGGAAGAAAAGAAACAGCGTCTTGAAGCAAATATTCCTACCCGCCTTTATTGTGAAGTGGAACAAGCGCAGATGGAGCGGGCAATTCAAAATATATTGGTAAACGCAATTCGCTATTCGCCAAGTGGTGAATTGATTCGTATATCTTTGTCTGATATGCATGGTACGGTTCGTGGTGAAATTGAAAATACAGGTGTCCATGTGTCTGATGATGCTATCCCACATTTGTTTGAAGCTTTCTATCGGGCAGACGCATCTCGTAACCGCAATACAGGCGGAACCGGATTAGGACTTTATATTGTTCATAAAATTATGAAAATGCACCATGCAAAGTACGGCATTTCAAATACAAGCAATGGTGTACTGTTTTGGTTTGAATTGCCCTGCACGCAGCCGATAGACAACTCCATCTAAAATCCATAATCCATGCAAACTATATCCAAGTTGCTTTGTTATATTATAGCTGTCCTCAATAGGGCAGCTATAATTTTTAGAAAGCGAGGTCTTATCTATGAAGAACAAAAAAATTTTGGCAATAGGATTGTGTGGAGCAATCTGTTTAAGCATTGCAGGAGTTACTTATGCAAGCGCATTGGCTTCGGACACACCAAAGGTTTCAACATCCGAAACAGGAAACGCATCCGGCGCAGATATTCTTTATCAGGATACAGACGGTGGACAAATCAGTGTTGACGGTAAAAATTGGGTTGACGAGGCAGATTATGAGAAGAACAATGCGGCACCGGATGTGCAGTGGTGGACAGCCGATGAATACGAGGCGTGGATGAACGAACAGAAAAAAGAAATGGAATCTTTGATTGGAACCGGAGATGGCTGGTATGATGGGCAAGGCGTATTCCATGAATTTACGCAGGAAAGCGTAGATGCCATGATTGCCAGCTATAAAGAAACTCTGAAAAGTATAAAAAATGGAGTATTGTATTCCAAAGACAACGGTGACGGCGATACCTACTCCATGATTCCACCTACTGAAGATGTAGTTTCCTCTTATAGTGTTGATGTAACAAAGGATAACGGAAAAACAGTACACATTGGCAATTATTCCACAGTTGAGGAATTAGATAAAGCCATTTCTGATGCAGTTAAAAATGGTCAACTCACACAAGAAGAAGCTGACACCGTTCGCCAATAACAACTAAACCAATCTGCCGCACGACTGCAAAAAAGCCGTCGCAGAGCAGACATATTTTCATGTGCCTATGAAACGAATGCTTAGATATTCTCTAAGGGGTATCGTTTACTTTGACTGATACGATTGCAATATTGCTGATTATAGCCGGTATAGGACAATTGGTTATTAGAGAAAATGCAAAACGGAGGTGCTGCATAAAAAACAAGAACCTTAGAGATGGAAAGTAATTTGCAACAATTCCAAGCATAATGGGAGGTGGTTCTTTTGGGAAGGTGCTGATTTTATCATTTAGGGATGATGAGGAATATATTATTAATCGCATTTTATCCTGTATGAATAGAGAAACAGAGATTTTGCATCAGGGAGATGTCCCAAACGGGCAGCTTTATTTTGAAGGACTTTATATTGATGAACAGAAACGGATTGTGGTTCGTGAAAATAATGAGATTGAACTGACCTATACAGAGTTTGAAATACTGCTTTTGTTGGCACAGAATATTGGCAAAGTGTTCAGCAAAGAGCAGATATATGATAGAGTCTGGAAAGAACCTTATTTTGGTGATCACAATATTGTCATGAGCCATATCCGTAATTTACGGGAGAAAATAGAAGATAATCCAAGCAAGCCTGTTTACATTCAAACGGTCTGGGGAGTCGGCTATCGGTTCAACAAAAATTTAAGCAGCGGTCTGTAAAGAAGAAATACAGATCACTGCTTATTTTTCGTTTTTAACTCCTAAAAGATATTCACATGATACTTGGAAATATTCAGCAAGGGCAACCACTTCATAATCCGGTACAAAGCGTGTTCCTTGTTCGATTCGTAATACGGTTAAATCGCTAAATTCATATCCGGCAAGCTGGAGCTGTTCTGCCAGTGCTTTTTGCGATAGCTGCCTTTCAGTTCGCAATTCCTTTACTCTCTGCCCTATCAGATTTTTGGAATTGTTTTCTTTATTCCAGTAAATTTTCAAATCATCACCAACTTTCTAAAGATGAAGTGCCACATGATTGATTTTACGGAATAATCTTGATAATATACTTCTAAAGATGAAGTGAACGAAAATAATGTTGTTACAAATAATTTGGGGATTGATAATACTGCCTGTAAAATGCAATACTTATTTAGAGAAAGGTGGACACAAAATGAATGAAGTATTTGAAAAGCTATCTGAAGTTTTTGAGGAGCTTCGCAGTGAAGCAGACGAACGGGAGTATTCCATACAGATAGAGGAAACAAAGAAAGCTGATAAGGAACTGAAAAAAGCAAACCGGGAATATGAAAAATTCTTATCTGAGCTTTCCGCAGAGCAGAGAATTTTTTTGGAAAACTATATGGATATTGTAGATCATGCACACTTTCAGGAGCAACAGAGAGCCTATTATCAGGGTATAGTAGATGCAGTACAGATACTTGCTGGACTTGGGATTGTTAAAGAGAGTGTTAAGGTGAAAGAGTTATTGAATACAATAATGAAATAAGTAAGCAGGGTGGAGCGTTCCGGTCATGGAACTTCCACCCTGTTTTTCTCCAGAATAATTCAGAAAAAATCAAGTTAAAATCAAAATCTTTCTGCTATTCTAATTTGTGGGTTTGTTATATGTCCGAAGATAGGCTTCCACAATGGCAAGAATCGTTGTTATCTGTTCTTCCGTACATTGTGAGAGATAGACCAGCAGCCTTTGATAATCCAAATTATCGGTTGGAGCTGCCGGATAAAAGAAAGGATCAGCGGAGATATGTAGTGCACGAATCAGTTGCCCCAATTTCTCAAGGCTTGGAATATTGCCATGATTTTCAATTTCCTTGATATACCTTGAGGAAACACCGGACATTTCTGATAACTCATCGTATGTCAGCTTTTGATCCAGTCTTGCCTTTTTAAGACGAAAACCCATGTCTTTATCAATTTTCTTAGATTTAGCCATATATGCACCTCCATGTATAGTGTATAGTGCACGTTTTAGTTTGGAAATGCACTAATAATTCACTTTGATAAAGGGGTATAATGCACTAATAGAATATAGGAACTTTGGATATTGCATATAAAAAAACGCAGTATTCAAAGGTTTTTTCACGTTGTTTTGTCCTTTGAATATGTTTGGGAGAGTTATGTGTTCTGAACAGTTTAGAGGATATTTTTATGTTATTAGGAACCTGTCCGGCATTTTGCGTGGAAAGGTAATTTTATAGGTCACATCTTCGTAGATGCGGCAAAGTATATCATTGAAAGTGCACTATACGCACTTGTACTGTGTGGTAAAAATTTAATATCGGATATAGGAAACGTCCTGTGGGTATGTACCTGCAAGGGCGTTTTTTATATACATAAAATTTTTTTCAAAAAGTTGTCGATTTTTCGACGCTGCTCATATTTCCATTCGTGCTACGGAGTGAAAGGGAGATATTTCACTCTGTTCCAAATGGGTGCGGAAGGAGGTGAACTCTTATGGAGCAATCTTCTTCCGAAAAGCAGTTAAGAATAAGGAAACAGTTTGACAGCTTTTGTAAAACCCTGTTAAAGAATGAAATGATTGACTATGAACGGGCAAGAAGCTATCGGCAGAAGCATGAAGTTTCTTTCTCGGAACTAACGCAGGAGGAGTTGAGTCGGTTGAATACTGAGGATGATTACATAGCAGAATCAGAGGTATTTCGTGTCCTTGATTATGATGTTGAGGTAAAGGACGAGCTGATTAGTGAAGCATTGAAGTATCTGCCGGAAAAGAAGCGGAATGTTATTTTGCTGTCTTTTTTTCTGGATATGACAGATACGGAGATCGCAAAGCACATGAATCTTGTCAGAAGTACCATTCATCATCACCGGGTAAGCTCACTCCAGGCATTAAAAAAGATTATGGAGGGAATCAGGAATGGAGAAATCAAGTAAATGTTCAAAGTTGCTGCCTTACCATATCATTGCGGCAGCAGCTTCCGGCGATGTGGAAGCAATCAATGAGGTTTTAAAACATTACGAGGGGTATATTGCAGCTCTGTCTACAAGAAAGCTCTATGATGAGTGCGGGAATCCGCATTACTGTGTTGATGAAACTTTGCGTCGCAGATTAGAAACAAAGCTGATTACAAAAATATTGGCTTTTGAAGTTGCATAGCAGTCGGTCAGCGGTGTCCCTTTCCATTCGCTGATCGGTGCGTATGCACCATGTACCTTGACAACTGAATATTGATTGCATACAGGACGTGAGGATATGCGGAGCCACTAGGCAGGTTCGCCAAGAGATACCTGCTCTTTTTGAGTGAACGTGAGGAAATGTTGAAACACTACATTGAAGCAAAGGTATGGAGCGAGAAGAATTTGGCAAAATGTGTAGCAGTTGCACAGGGCGATGAAGCATATCTGTGATAATGATACTTCCGGAGAGATCCGGTCAATTTGAATGACGGTGCAAGACCGATGTGGGCAGAGTAATGACCTGCCACCTGTAATGCAGTTTTTATCTGCTTATAAATAAGTAGAAGTACATTCTGTTTGTTTATAAGCAGATAAAACTGTGTGCTTAAATTAAGGAGGACTTATTGATGCAAAGAATACCAAAGGCAATTAACAAGAAAAGATTAGTCAGATATAAGGAAGGAGCAGAAATGTATAGCATGGGAATGAATAAGTTTCAGACTCTTGCGAAAGACGCAGGTGCTATTTTGAAGATAGACAGAATGGTGCTGGTTGACCTTGATGTGTTTGACCAATATCTGGAGTCATTTCGTGTGAAATAGGTAGTTGGAGTTTTGAGAAAGATTTTTCGTATAACCAAAAATGTGTTGACTTTTGGTTTAACTGAAAGTATAATGAATATGAAATGGATGGAGGTGTATGCTGTGGCGAGAACAGGTAGACCAAAGTCGGAAAATCCTAAAAAGACTTTAATAGGATTGAAACTGACAGAGGAAGAAGCCGCAAAACTTAGAGAATATGCGTCCAAACATGACATGACCATAACGCAGGTGCTACAAAAAGGTATTGATTTGCAATATGCAATGGAAAAACCTTTGAGTAGTTAGTACGAAATCTCTTTCCTTGAGAAAGGAGACGAGATGGCGAAATCAAGAAAGGATAACAAAGGAAGGGTTTTAAGAAAAGGCGAAACGCAGCGTAGCTGTGATGGTAAGTATGTTTATACATACACTGATCAGGAGGGAAAACGCCGGAGCATTTATTCTAAGGACATCATGGAGCTGCGGCAGAGGGAAGAAAAGTTGATTAAAGATCAACTGGACGGATTGGATTCGTATGCGGCGGGTAATTCGACAGTCAACTTTGTTTTTGACAGATATATTTCTACGAAGTCAGAACTTAGAGGAACGACTATGAGAAATTACAAGTATATGTATGACCGCTTTATCAGAGATGGATTTGGAAAGAAGAAAATTGCTTCTGTGAAGTATTCAGATGTGTTGCAGTTTTACCAGCACTTACTGAAGGAAAAGGAAATGCAGATAAATACGCTGGAAACAATTCATACAGTCCTGCATCCGACATTTCAGCTTGCAGTGCGTGATAACATTATTCGAGTTAATCCGAGCGATGGAGTTATGGCGCAGATTAAAAAGCAGCCGGGCAAAAATCATGGTGTAAGACACGCTTTGACGATAGAACAGCAGAGAGCTTTTATCAACTATGTAGAAAACAGTCTTACATTTTACCATTGGGCACCGTTTTTTAAGTTCCTGTTGGGAACAGGGTGTCGCATTGGAGAAGCAATCGGAATCAGGTGGGAAGATGTGGACTTTGATAAGCGAATGATCAATATCAATCACAGCTTAGTCTATTACAGCAGAGAATATAAAGACCACCCTATGTGTTCGTTTGCGGTATCCCTTCCAAAGACAGAAGCAGGTATACGCATTATTCCGATGATGGATACTGTTTATGATGCGCTCCAGACGGAGTGGGAAGATCAAAAGGAGAATGGGTTTAATGAAACCGAAATTGATGGAATGAAAGGATTTATCTTCATGAATCGTTTTGGGAATGTCCATAATCCGCAAGCAGTCAATCGGGCAATCAAGCGTATATATGAAGCGTACAATGCAGAAGAAGTGGTGAAGGCTTCAAAAGAACATCGTGAGCCTGTGATAATACCACATTTCTCATGTCATCATTTGCGACATACCTTTTGCTCAAGGTTTTGCGAGAATGAAACAAACTTAAAGGTAATTCAGTCCATTATGGGACACGCAAACATTGAAACGACGATGGATATTTATGCGGAAGTTACCGATACCAAAAAGCAAGAAGCAATTCAAAATTTAGCACACAAGTTAGATGTATTTTAGGAAAGAGTCCTACTGGGACTGACTGAGTACGACAAAATGTGTGCCATACGACAAAAGTACGACAAATTTTAGTGGCATAATCAACAAAGAAGTGTTATTATAACGATGTTGATGAGCCGAAAAGGGCTTTATTAAAGGAAAAAGCGTCAATGTAAATTAAATTGATGTGAAATCCCGACCATGAAGAGTCAGGGTGCAGCAAAGAACGAAGCAAACAATGCAGCACAGGCCGGCGCAGCAGAAGAAACAGCAGCACCTGCAGGTGACAACAATGGCTTCTTCACAGACAATGCGAAGATTGATTTTTCAAATGTAAAGGTTGAACCTTTATTTGAGGAAGCAGTAGACTTTGATACATTCAGCAAATCTGATTTCAGAGCTGTAAAGGTTAAAGAGTGTGTAGCAGTTCCGAAGAGCAAAAAACTCCTCCAGTTCACCCTGGACGACGGAACCGGCACAGACCGTACAATCTTAAGCGGAATCCACGCTTACTACGAGCCGGAAGAACTGGTTGGCAAGACTCTGATCGCAATCACAAACCTGCCGCCACGTAAGATGATGGGAATCGAATCCTGCGGAATGTTGCTTTCAGCAGTGAACAACCTTAAAGATTCAGAGGATGAGGAACTTCATCTGCTTATGGTTGATAATCATATCCCAGCTGGTGCAAAACTGTACTAAAATTAAGAAATAAAGCGGACTATCGTTGACTAAGATAGTGAAAATAAATTATCCTGGCAGTTACAAGTGCTTTTGACTTGTAACTTGTTCAGGATAATTTTATTTTTATCTGTTTATCGAAAGAATCTATGGAAAGAACAGCAAATGTATTTGCGCGTGTTGAGTCTGAAGTAGAAGAACAGGCAGAACAAGTGCTTGATCGATTTGATATTCTGATGTCCAATGCAGTAGGAACATTTTTGAGACAGGTTGTACTTCAGAGAGGAATTTCTTTTGAGATGAAACTTCCAGATTTTTGCTTTTGCAATCCGTGGGATTTTTAGATAAATAGGAATTTCGACTATGAAAACGTCTATTTAAACCAAATAGAAATATTGTAGAAAATAAAGAAATGTATTGAAATAGAAAGAAATATATAGTATATAATAAATAGAAATATTTATTATAAAAGAAACGGAGAGAAAATATGCAATATGAAACTATAATTCTGGAATTGTTATCCAGAATTAAAATATTGGAAGATGAGGTACGTTTGTTAAAGCAACAGGTCGGGAATATTTCAGCAAGAATAGAAGATGAAAATGAGGAAGATTTAGTTGATAATGAGGGGAGTGGAAATGTGAAGCACTTGTCTATATCATATAAAAAAATGACAGATGAAATGATCAGAACCTGCTATGAATATGGAAAGAAAGTTTCAGAAGGTAAGAATGCACAGGAAATGGCAGATGAGATTGTACAGAAAACAGGAATGAACCGTAATTCTGCGTTGATGTATTTATATGCTGTAAGTGGTATGTTGGATGGCGTTGTTTATAAAAGAGCAATCAGTGCGAAAGCAACGAAAAAATATTTTGACTATATTTTGCGGGAATATGGACAGAAAGGATTAAATAAAGCACTTGACGCAACTAGACAGCACATCGAATACCGTAAAGAATGTGGATTAACCCCAGATGCAATTGAGACATTATGTGATGAATATGAACAAAAGGAATGATTGAGAATTTATTTTTCTGGAAAAATCTTATTGTGTATTTATAGATAATGTATAGAAAGAAGGCAGAAGATTTTTGCAAAAAAAGGAAGGAATTAAGTTATGTCAAAATTAAATGTAGACCAAAAGACGATAAAAGATTTATTTCAGAGTAAAAAATCGGACTTTTTAATACCAGATTATCAAAGACCTTAGCTGAATTTTGGGAAGACGTTTCTAATCAAGATGCCGATAGATTTTCAAATAGGGTTTTAAAGCAGTTCTTTATATTGAACTATGCGCCTAATGGAATGTGGACATATTTTGTATCTGTATATTTTATGCAGAATAAAGATAACGAAGGTTTGCTTGATGATGAGAAGTTCTATACATTCTTACGAAAGATAACTGGCTTTATATGGACGTATGCTGTTACAACTCCGGGAGTGAATGCACTTAGAACTCCAGTGTATGCTGAAATGGTAAATATAGTAAATAATAAGCCTGTTGAGTTTTCAAAATATAAATTTGATGCGGATACCATAAGAAGTGTGTTTGATAATTTCAGTTTTAATAATGGACGTCCAATTACAAAGGCAATGTTAGCCTGGTGGGCATATCAAAATGATAAACAACCACTGCTTTCTCTTGAAACTATCTTTGAGATTGAACATATTTATGCCCGGAACAGAAATGAGAAAGAAAATTCGTTAAGTGATGCCAGAAATGTAGAATCATTAGGAAATAAAGCTTTGCTTGAAAAAAGAATCAATATTCGGGCTTCTGATTATCGCTTTGCGGATAAAAAGAAGTATTATGAAGGATTTACAAATAGCAAGGGACAAGTAAAAGAGAAAACAGGTGTCGTTGAGCTTCTTGATTTGACAGATGGATTGACTGATTTTGCAGAGAAAGATATTATTGACCGATATAAAAATATGATTGCCTGCTTTATCAATTATCTGCAGCAGAATAATTTGCTGAAACAGTAGTTACCTGATAAAGAGATGTTAACAAATATCAACATCTCAGAAAATCTATAGTAAAACTTAAGAAAATCCCGAATACAAATTAAATTCTCAGACGTTATATTATATGAGGAACATTTATCTTGGATTAGATGAAATGTGTACAGTAGAGTGGAATAAAGAAAAATCTGCTGAGTAACTAAATAATATTTGAGTATGTTTGAGAAAGAGAGAGTGAAAGATATGCTTACATTAGTATTTATCTGCCTGATGATCGGAGTTTTTGGAAAGTTGATCGGACTTGCGTTTAAGATGACATGGGGAATTGCAAAAGTGTTGTTTATACTGGTATTTCTACCGTTTGTCTTAATTGCCCTGACAATTGGCGGACTGGTTACAATTGCACTGCCGCTTGTAGTGGTAGTTGGAATTATCTCACTGGTATGTGGAGCTGTACGCAGGTAATAAAACATAATCGAAATTAGTGGAAGAAGAATTTCAATTTGAGCAGTTAACCTATAAAAAGCAGAGACATAATAATGATTTCGGGCAGGGATTTTATACAGGAGAAAGCTATGAGCAGGCAATTTCGTTTGTTTCGGGATTTGACCATTCATCTGTATATTATATTCGCTTTGATGATAAAAATTTAAAGTGTAAAAGATACGAAGTAGATCAGGAGTGGATGATGACAATTGCTTATTATAGAGGCGCACTGGATGAGTACAGGAATCATCCAATTATAGAGAAACTTATAGAGCAGTCAAGAGATTGTGATTACATAATAGCACCAATAGCAGATAATCGTATGTTCCAGATCATCAATTCATTTATTGCAGGGGAACTTACTGATGAACAATGCAAGCACTGTCTTGCTGCAACAAATCTTGGAATGCAGTATATTTTTATAAGTGAAAAAGCAGTGTCTCAGGCAAAGCTTATAGAACGTTGTTATATTTCGAATAATGAGAGGGAATACTATAAGAATGTACGACTTGAAGAGTCAAAATTAGGGGATAATAAAGTAAAATTGGCAAGAAAGCAATATAGAGGAAAAGGTCGGTATATTGATGAAATATTGGAGTAAAGAGGTGACTGGTGCATGAAAAAGATAGATAAAGACGGTTTACTTTTATGCGAACTTCAGGCGACAGCATTTGAAAACTCTATTGATAAAATGGAATCGAGTTCTGAGATTTTTATTAGACGTTTTATGAGAAGTAAGATAGCAAAAAGGCTTGATAACGAATCTGTTCTTGAAAGTAATATTCAGGCAAATGATATTTTACAATTAGTAGATGAAGAATATGGAGTTTCAGATTATGGATCTGTAAAATATACTCATAATGAAATGTACTGGATTGGGTATCTTTACAGATATTTTTCAATTACTTATGAATTAACATCTGCACAAGTTTATAAAATTATAAAACCAAAAGAATTGAGAGGTTTATTTTTACCATATCATACAATGGATCCGTCTCAGGCAATTGAGAGAATACTGGAGGCAAAGGGTATGTTAGCAGATGAAAATGCGGAATTGGAACGACAGTATCTCTTGGAATTACAATTGCGTTCTCTTATATTCGGGAGTTTATGTTAAAGCCCATCGAAGAATTGATAAATCGTCTTGCACAATGGTGCAAAGAAAAAGATACCTGTATAGAAATCGTTATAAATGACTGGGCGATGGCAGATATTATAGCAAAACAAAATGCAGAATTAGCAATAAAGAAATCAGAAGCTATTAACGAGATGAGACAGTATCTTATTCCATGTTTGGGTAGCGGTGCATTTTGCAATTCTCTTCATTGTGATGAAATGGGATATCTTTGCAGAGTACCATATCATCTGGAAAAGATAGCAAAAAAAGACAGATTATGTATGTATGCAAGTGATTACAATAGCAGTGACTTTGATAAGATAAATGAGTGTAAATCAGTTAATGGCGAGAGGCATAGCTGGCAGATGTCAGAAGTTTCAGACAAGGAGTCTGTAGAAGTGGAAGATATTTTAGAAGATGAAACTTGGCTTAAGAGATACGATGATACAGGCTATCTATGTGGTGAAACCGGATGCGGTCTATGTGCCCTTTATCAGCTGCAAAAAGCCGGCATCACCCATCTGAAATTGGTAGGCAGAGGCAACTACACAGATTTCATGGAAAAAGACATCCGTAACCTCCGACGGGCACTGGACATTCTGAATAGAAATATCAAGAATCTCCAGCAGGATCAGAATAATGAGAAAATATTTCAGCAGCAAATAAAGCAGACGATTTTTCCAAATGGATGCAGTGAAAATTGCTACTACAGATAACCTGTACCAACATCAGAAATACAATATTTGCAAGGAAAATCACTACTGAAAAGATTAACAAAATCATAATTCATCAAGGAAGAACTATTTCCAAAAACCTCGATAGAAACCATTAGAAAACTTAACTTAAATTTCCATGTTTTGTTGCTGATTGACTTAAATTATGGTATGATGGAACTATATTAAGCTAATATATACAAAAAAAACTAAAAAAACAGGGCAGGAGTGATCAAAATGTATCAAGAAGAATACAAACGTTGGTTGGCAGCAGATCTGCAGGATGCAGACCTCAATCCGGAATTATCCAAGATCGAAGGAAACGATGAAGAGATCAAAGATCGTTTCGCAGTAGCACTGAAGTTCGGAACAGCAGGACTTCGTGGAGTACTTGGTGCCGGAACAAACCGTATGAATATTTATGTAGTACGTCAGGCAACACAGGGACTGGCAAACTGGGTAAAAACACAGGGCGGAAACCAGACAGTAGCTATCAGCTATGACAGCCGTCTCAAGAGCGACGTATTTGCAAAGAACGCAGCAGGCGTACTTGCAGCAAACGGAATCAAAGTAAGAATTTACGATGCACTGATGCCTGTACCGGCACTTTCTTTTGCAACACGTTATTATGAATGCAACGCAGGTATCATGGTAACCGCATCTCATAACCCGGCTAAGTACAACGGATACAAAGCATACGGTCCTGACGGATGCCAGATGACAGATGATGCAGCAGCAATTGTATACGATGAAATCCAGAAAACAGACGTACTCACAGGTGCGAAATACATGTCTTTCGCAGAAGGTGTAGAAGAAGGTCTGATTCGTTTCGTAGGTGATGACTGCAAACAGGCACTTTATGAAGCAATCGAGTCCCGCCAGGTTCGTCCAGGCTTATGCAAAACAGCTGGCCTGAAATTAGTTTACAGTCCATTAAACGGCTCCGGACTTGTACCTGTAACTCAGGTATTGAAAGATATCGGAATCACAGATATCACAATCGTTCCGGAACAGGAATATCCGAACGGATACTTCACAACCTGCAGCTATCCGAACCCGGAAATCTTTGCAGCCCTTGAATTAGGATTAAACCTTGCAAAAGAAACAGGTGCAGACTTAATGCTTGCAACTGACCCGGATGCAGACCGTGTTGGTATCGCAATGAAATGCCCGGACGGTTCCTATGAACTGGTAACAGGTAATGAAGTAGGAGTTCTTCTCCTTGACTATATATGTGCAGGCCGTATCGAAAAAGGCACAATGCCAAAGAACCCGGTAGCAGTTAAATCTATCGTTTCCACACCACTTGCAGATGCAGTAGCAGAGCATTATGGTGTAGAACTCAGAAGCGTACTTACTGGATTCAAGTGGATCGGCGATCAGATCGCACAGCTTGAAGCAGCAGGTGAAGTAGACCGTTTCATCTTCGGATTCGAAGAGAGCTACGGATACCTTGCAGGTCCATATGTACGTGACAAAGATGCCGTTATCGGATCCATGCTGATCTGCGAAATGGCAGCATACTACAGAAGCATCGGAAGCTCTCTGAAACAGAGACTGGAAGAAATCTATGCACAGTACGGACGTTACCTTAATAAAGTAGACAGCTTTGAATTCCCGGGATTAAGCGGAATGGACAAGATGTCAGCTCTGATGCAGGGACTTCGCGACAAACCTCTCACAGAGATCGCTGGTCATCAGATCGTCAAAGTAACAGATTACAAGAAACCAGAAGAAACAGGGCTTCCGGCAGCAAACGTACTTATCTATAAACTGGATAACGGTGAGACTGTAGTCGTTCGTCCATCCGGAACAGAACCTAAGATCAAGATATATTACACAACTCTCGGCAAGAACCTTGAAGAGGCAGAAGCTGAGAAAGAGAAGCTTGCAGAAGCACTGAAACCAATTATGGCATAAACAGCTGCAAGCTGAACTGAATAAAATGTATTAATGCTAACTTCCCATTTTTTTCCTACTCACACCCTGTTATTAGCTAAAACAAAAGGTTTTAAAGTTTTTTGCTAAGTAAACATACCTACTCATTTATCCACCAACA
>NZ_JBQHWS010000089.1:0-15391 GCF_052063845.1 Blautia sp. HCP3S3_D9 | reverse complement strand
ATCCGATATTATCACCCTTTTCCTGCTTTCTGGCAATATCTGTTATTGGGATTTACTGAAATTACTACCGGCCTTTCTCTTATTGCAGATTCCGGGCTGCCGGGTATCATACGTATCATCACTTCTGTTGCAGCAACTGCATCCGGAGGGCTATGTATCCTTGCTCAGACCAGAAGTGTTCTTCACCGCGATCTCAGTCTAGTGCCTTATATAATTTCCAAATGTATCAACGCAGTGCTTGCTGCCGGTATTCTTTACTATTTTATAATGTAAGAAAGAGTCTTGTCCTAATTTCTTATGATAACAAGAAAGAATCCTGCTTGCAGGATTCTCCGCCTGCGGCAGGTCGCTTCAGCGACATAATTTCTCTCCGACGCAGTGCGATCCTGCCCGTAGGATTTTTTATGTCATAGGAACTCCTATGACATAAAAAAGGTCAGGAAAACTTCCTGACCCTGGTAATATACTTATTCTTAGTTCTCGCCCAGATCATCTAACAGGTCATCATCATCGTCTTTATCATCATCATGATAAGAACCTGTAATTGCTGCTGCCTGAGCTGTCTGTGGTGCAAGTTCCTGACGGTTGTGGTTAACAACATCAAGGCAACTCTGCAGGGAATCAATGAATACTTTATATTTAGCTCCTGCATCCTCTAATGTTGTATTAAGAACACTGCCGATATTTGCCATCATATCATCTGTATATGTGATAGCACTGAGACGAATGCTGTTGGCATCCTGTGTTGCAGAATCAAGAATCTCCTGAGCCTGCTTATTGGCTGCATTGATGGTATCATTTGCCTGTGCATATGCTTTCTGCATGATCTCATGCTGTGTTACCAGTTCCTGAGCTCTTGCCTGTGCATCTGCGACCAGAGCATCTGCTTTAGACTGTGCATCCTCAAGGATTGCATCTTTATTATTAATTATCTTCTGATAACGTTTGATCTCATCTGGAGTTTTCAGACGAAGTTCTCTCAGAAGTTCTTCGATCTCTTCTTTATTCACGACAATCTTGGTAGTTGACAGTGGCTGGAATTTACAGCTCTCTACATATTCCTCGATCTCACCGATAATCTGTTCAATTCTGCTGCTCATAGTATATACTCTCCTTATTTTCTCTATTGATATTACTGTTCACTTCATTCCCAGTAACGCGCTTTGCTATAGCGGAAAGCGGAATCATAGCGTATGAACGGTAACTTACTTGTCACTTACTGGACGATGAAGTTTCTCAATGACTGCATCTGTTATTTCCTTTGGTGCAAATTTACTCAGGTCACCGCCAAAATTAGCAATCTCTTTCAGTATTGTGGAACTTAAATATGCGTATTGAAGACTTGTGGTCAAAAATACAGTATCCACATCCGGCGCAAGTACCCTGTTTGTCTGTGCCATCTGAAGTTCATACTCAAAGTCTGTAACTGCACGAAGTCCACGTATGATTACCTGAGCGTGATTCTCTCTGGCAAAGTTCACTGACAATCCCTCAAATGGTTTTACCTCAACATTAGGGACATCCTGAACCGCCTTTTCTAATATATTAACACGTTCTTCTACAGAAAACAACGGACTTTTTGAAGAATTGTGTAAAACACCTACGATTACCTTATCAAAAGATACTGCCGCTCTGCGGATCACATCAAGATGACCATAAGTCGCCGGATCAAAACTGCCTGGATATACTGCTATTTTCATGTATTTCTTACTCTCTCTTTCCTCTGGCACATGTGCATGAAAATACGATCATCATCTGTATATAAATCTACATCTTTCTGAACGGCCGAAAATAAATGGCATTTTTACAGATAACAATCTTCATACACGTTCTAAAAATACGTGCTTGTTAGTTTTATACTCTTTTGAACGAAGCTGCCTGTAACCGAGAGATTCCACATAGCTGAAATCCGTCTGAAGATCTGCTTCTACAATAATAAGTGTATTCTTGTCAACAACAGTACTATCTTTAAGATACTCCAGTACCTGACGTTCCAGTTCATTATTATACGGTGGATCCATGAAGATAATGTCAAAGACACCCTTTCCCTCAAGAGAACGGAGTGCCTGCAGCACGTCCATGTTCAGCAGTTTACCATCTTCTGCAAGTTTTGTAAATGCAAGATTTTCTCTGATACATGCTGTTGCTTTCGGATTCTTTTCTACAAATACTGCATAGGAAGCTCCTCTGCTTAATGCCTCGATACCAATTCCGCCGCTTCCTGCAAAAAGATCAAGGAAACGACACTCCAGAAGTTCTGGCTGGAGTATATTGAACAGAGTTTCTTTAATTCTGTCTGTGGTAGGTCTTGTATCCGTTCCCGGAATCGTTTTTAAATTAAGTCTTCTGGCTTTTCCTGCGATTACTCTCATTTAAGGTTCAGTCTCCAATCCAGGTCTCCTCTTGCGAGTCCTAAAATAAGAAGTTCTGCAGTGGCAATGTTTGTCGCTACAGGAATATTGTACTGGTCACATCTTCTCACAATGCTTGTGATATCCGGTTCTTTTGGATCGATCATGACTGGATTGTAGAACAGAATGACCATATCAAGATCCTGTCGCTCTACCATCTCCATAAACTGCTTGTCTCCACCAATACTGCCGGCAAGGAATTTATGCACATGAAGGCTTGTCGCTTCTTCAATTCTTCGTCCTGTTGTACCAGTTGCGTAGATCTCATGTTTAGCGAGTATATTCTTGTAAGCGATGCAGAAATCTTCTATCAGTACTTTTTTGCTGTTATGTGCGATTATACCTAAGTTCATAGTTTCTCCTCTCCGATTCTGTTACTGTGTACGGAGTGAACAGTAACCCGATTCTCCCGTTTATTTTGCGAATTCTTTCCATTCTCCACAATTCTAACTGTAATTATAACAAAGTACTAAATAAAACGCAATTAAAACTTGAAAAACATACACAATTTATAATTCGTTCTAAATTACCCGCGACAATGAAATTTAGGCAACATTCTATCTGGTTGTTCCCCAAAAGATTAATGCCAGCATTCCAGGGCCTGTATGAGCTCCGATCACAGGACCGATATCTGCAATGTGTACTTCTGCATCAGGATATTTGGAAAGAACTGTTTCCTTCAGCTCTAATGCGGTTTCTATACTGTCTCCATGTCCGATCACTACCAGTTTTCCAAGCTCTGGCATCCATCCCTGTTCCATCTTTGACATCTGCAGTTTAAATTCTTTCTTTCGTCCTCTTGGTTTATCCATAACTTTCAGAGTTCCATCCTCAGCTACATGTAGCAGCGGTTTGATATTCAGAACAGTTCCGATTGCTGCAGATGCTGCAGAAATACGTCCTCCATGGCGCAGATGATCCAGCATATCTACCGTGAACCAATGACAAACCTGCCTTGTCCATAACCGAATAACTGGTCTGTTCCGCAGTTTATTACTTTTCGCAATTGAAGCAGCGGACCTGCTTGATTCAATTAAACTCAGTATATCATAAGAATCAATATTTCGGGATGTTTTTTTAATTTCTGGCATTCCAGTATTTCGTGGTCGTTCCCTGATGAGTACTGCTATTAACGTAGGAAACTGCATAATTTGTCTTAAGACCAGATACTATATTGTAAACCACATCCTCTTCTTTAACAGAGTTATATACTGGTTCATAGTTCACAAGTCCTGGTCTGGAAGCTATTGTATCATCGGAATATCTGCTGACAATAATCTTCATGAACGCATCGGAATTTGTTATAGTATTTCCTTTAACGATCACATTGCTGATTCCTCTTGCATCTATGGCAAGTGCAGAGTCATCAGATGCACTGATATTGGAAAATATGTTATTAAGAATGTAGGAATCCTCCCAGTTCTGAGCCCTTATAGCAAAAAGTTTGCATGTGCTGAAACTATTGTTTTCTATTCGGAAAATAACTGTTCCTTTTCCAATTAGCTTAATATCATGCACTCCATTATATCCGTAAAATTTTTTTCCTGTGTGCAGATCGTTATAACTACAAAGAGTAAAAAGTGCTGATTTGTCCATTCTTTTTATTGTAACTCCATCCTCAAATACAATTGTAGTGTTAGATGGAATGTACAGGCAGTATAGTAGATTATAGGTACCTTTCTTTAAATGCAGTTCCCCACCTCCTACATTGGCAAAGTATTCCAGATAAGAACGAAGAACATAATATGAACGGGTCTGTTCTGTAAATCCGGATGAGCCGACATACTTGTTCTTGTATGGATTTGACTTTGGAGAAACCCCTGTGACCTTCGCTCACAAAAAACACCTCGCGGGATATTACCTGTGAACAGTAACGCCGAATATCATAATAAATTTCATTTTACCATGCTCTTCCTTTTCATGTGAAAACTTCCAGTGTATTATTTTTATGTTTTCATATACTAGCATTGTAACACCGAAGCAAATATAAAAGAGCAAACAACAACCAAGGAGGAAATTGATATGTCAAACACAAAATCTTCTAACCAGGCAGCTGTACCGGAAGCAAAGGGTGCTTTAGACCGTTTCAAGTTCGAGGTTGCAAATGAATTAGGTGTGCCGCTTACAGATGGATACAACGGTAACCTGACTTCCAAGCAGAACGGATCTGTTGGCGGATATATGGTCAAAAAGATGATTGAAGCTCAGGAAAGACAGATGTCCAGTGGTTCCGGCTCTCAGAGTGGTCAGCAGTACTAATCTAATCACCAACGGAAAGCAATATAGCAAAAATAGATCCATCCATCTAACTGCTATCATAAACTTTCTGAAATGAAATAATGCCGCTTTATTACTGTATCATATATTATATCAAGCCAGAGAACATCAGATATAAAATATCTTTTGTTTCCAGCCGTTATATATTATGATATCAGAAATAAAGCGGCATTATTATATATTCAACGGATATTCGCAATCCGTTTCACTGCCAAATTCCGTTAAAATTAAGATTCTTTTTTCTCCAACAACAGTTTGATTTTAGATACAAATAAATCAAATGCAATATCGTTCTTGCCACTGTTGATCACAATATCTGCTTTGGAACGTGTCGGTTCTACATATAGATAATGCATTGGTTTTACAGTTGTCAGATACTGTTTAATAATTCCGTTGAGGTCTCGTCCACGTTCTTCTACATCACGGGAAATTCTGCGCAGGATTCGTTCATCTGCGTCTGCTTCCACATAGACTTTGATATCCAGAAGATCTCGCACTCTCGGGTCTGCCAGAAGCAGGATTCCCTCTACAAGGATGACCGGTTTCGGGTCAATACGGATTACTTCGCTGGAACGGTTATGCTGTGTGTAATCGTATACCGGGCATTCGATAGACTTTCCCTCTTTTAACTGCTTCAGATGCTCTACCAGAAGTTCTGTTTCCAGTGAATCTGGATGGTCATAATTGACAGTTACTCTCTGTTCAAAAGGAACTCCATCCTGTCTGCGATAGTAATTGTCATGATAAAGGACAACCACGTCATCCCCGAAATATTCTTTGATTCTGTTTGTAAAAGTAGATTTACCAGAGCCGGAACCTCCGGCAACTCCGATCACAATACTTCCCATCTTTTCTTTATCCTCCATTAACTGCGTATTCTTACAGATTTCAAGCTTCCTGTTCATTACATACAAAACAGGAAGTTCTCTTCAGGAAATCCCTGCGTTCTACTGCGATACTCATGTTGGATACCATTGCATATACCTTCTTATTATACTTCTCAGCGTATGCAAATGTCTTTTTCACAATCTCTCTGTCTGTATCAATTTCAATTGCAATACTGTCCGCATCTTTAAAAATCTCGTCCCCGCATTCATCCAGAATATACTCTACCGGTGTATGATCCGGTCTCTTGGAAACAGATGCAACCACATCTCCATTGTTATCAAAAATTGCCAGCCAGGTTCCCATTCCGTTTGGCACTTTGCGCATAAATCTGGTGTCAGCTTTGTGGCGGTCCAGCTTGCGGATAACCTCCTCTCCCATTGCATCGTCATCTACAAGGCCGATAAAAGTTGGTTTTAATTCCAGATTTGCAATATCCTCTGCAACATTTCTGCCTACACCGCCATGAATCTGTGCGATAGTTCCTACATTTCTTCCCTGAGGAATATAAGATGCTATCGAATGGCCCTTTATATCAATAAATACATCTCCGATTACAACAATTCCCATACTTTGAACTTACTCCTTTGTCTTTTATTCTTTTTCATGTGTTTGAAGACCACTTTTCACGCTCTTATTCTGGTCATTATTGTTATGTTAGCATAAAATGCGTTGTCCGTAAAGTTTCTAATTTTTTCGAATTTCTTCTGATTCAAACACTATTTTTCAACTCCAAAATAGTCTGTTTTCCATAACAAAAAAATCCCCTGCATGCATTTCTTTGTCTCATCCAGCATACAGGAGAAATTCGGTCAAATAAACATTCCACAGATAAAACGGGCGATCAGTGCTGCCAGCCACGCAATCACACATTGCCACAGAACCACACCTGCTGCCCATCTGCTGCCAAGTTCGCGTTTCACAGAGGCAATCGCTGCCACGCATGGGGTATAAAGCAGACTGAACACAAGCAATGATGCAGCTGCCAGCGGAGTCAGCACAGAAGCAATATTTCCTCCAAAAAGTACTTCCAGAGTTGATACCACACTTTCTTTAGCCATAAATCCACTGATAAGAGCAGTACAGATCCGCCAGTCTCCCAGGCCAAGTGGTTTGAACAACGGTACCAGAATTCCCGATATAACTGCAAGGATACTGTCTGAAGAATCCTTCACAAGATTGAGATGCAGATCAAAGCTCTGAAGGAACCAGACTACCATTGTCACAAGCAAAATTACAGAAAATGCTCTCTGCAGAAAGTCTTTTGCTTTTTCCCAGAGTAACTGCGCCACATTCTTTGCCCCAGGCAGCCGATAATTTGGAAGTTCCATGACAAACGGTACCGGTTCCCCTTTAAAAAGGGTACCATTGTACAGGAGTGCTGCCAGGATTCCCACCAGAATGCCTAACAGATATAATCCTGTCATAATAAATCCACCCTTTTTAGGGAAGAATGCATTTACAAAAAAGGAATAGATCGGAAGCTTTGCCGTACAGCTCATAAACGGAGTAAGCAGGATCGTCATCTTTCTGTCCCTCTCGCTTGTAAGAGTACGTGTTGCCATAACCGCCGGAACTGTACATCCAAATCCAATCAGCATTGGCACAATGCTTCGTCCGGACAGGCCAATCTTTCGCAGCAGCTTATCCATCACAAATGCCACACGGGCAATGTAACCACTATCCTCCATAAGAGACAGGAAAAAGAACAATGTCACAATGACCGGTAAAAAGCTCAGCACGCTTCCCACACCTGTAAAAATACCGTCAATTACAAGACTGTGCATCGCACTGTTAACATTGGCAGCCGTCAGTGCCGCATCAGTCAATGCTGAAATCTTATCAATTCCCACTTCCAGAGCTCCCTGCAACCACGCACCGATTACATTGAAAGTCAGGTAAAAAACAAGCGCCATAATTCCTATGAAACAGGGAATTGCTGTATATTTTCCCGTAAGGATTCTGTCAATTTTCTCACTTCTGATTCTCTCTCTGCTTTCTTTTGGCTTCACAACTGTATGCTCACATAACCGCTCAATAAAGTCAAAACGCATATCTGCGATTGCGGCACTTCTGTCCAGCTGGCGTTCTGTTTCCATCTGCTGTACAATATGCTCCAGCATCTCTGTTTCATTGGTATCCAGCTTCAGCTGTTCCAGAATCAATGGATCTCCCTCAATTGCCTTCGTCGCTGCAAACCTGGCCGGAATGTCTGCCTGCGCCGCATGATCCTCAATCAGATGCATCACTGCGTGAATACAACGGTGGACTGCACCATCATGGTCGTTCTTGTCACAGAAATCCTGTCGCAGTGGATGTTCCTGATATTTCGCTATATGTAATGCATGATCAACCAGTTCATCCACGCCCTCATTCTTTGCTGCTGAAATCGGGATCACCGGAACTCCCAGTAATGCCTCCATCATATTTACATCTATGGAACCCTGATTTCCCAGCACTTCATCCATCATATTCAGCGCAACTACCATCGGTATGTCCATTTCCAGAAGCTGCATGGTCAGATACAGATTTCGCTCTATATTGGTTGCATCTACAATATTAATAATCGCACGGGGTTTTTCATCCAGAACAAAATTTCTGGAAACGATTTCCTCACTGCTATACGGTGACATAGAGTAAATTCCGGGAAGATCCGTGATTTCTGTCTCCGGATGCCCTTTGATCATTCCTGTCTTACGGTCTACGGTTACACCCGGAAAATTTCCCACATGCTGGTTTGAACCTGTCAGCTTATTAAACAGTGTTGTTTTTCCGCAATTCTGATTTCCTACCAATGCATAGGTCAGAGTTGAGCCTTCCGGTACCGGATGTTCATCTTTTTTTGAATGATATTTGCCATCTTCCCCCAGTCCCGGGTGATCCGTTTTTCTCAGAAGCTCTATTCTTTCGTGATTTCTGCTTCTTCTGGGAATTTGTTCAATTTCTATCTGTTCTGCTTCTGCAAGTCTCAGTGTCAGTTCATATCCATGTATCTGCAGCTCCACAGGGTCACCCATGGGTGCAAATTTCACAACAGTTACCTCTGCTCCCGGAATCATCCCCATATCCAGAAAATGCTGGCGCAGAGCACCTTTTCCGCCAACAGACCGGATCACTGCACTTTTTCCGATTTCCAAATCTTTTAATGTCATTGTTGTTCGCTCATCCTTTGTATTTTCTTTACTTATCTCCGAGAAATATTGATTATTTTTCTCAATAAATCATATCCATTGAAGATAGCTTATCCTAACTGATGATTTTTGTCAAGTAAAGAGTATTTCTGAGCAAACATTGTTTTTGTAGTCAAGCGAATAAAATCATCCTCTTCACTACTTTCCCACCATCGGACAACTGATTCACAGTTTAACAAAAAAGAAACCCAGACCATTTTCATCTGAGTTTCTCTATGTATTAAATATTAAAGTCCGATGACACCTGTCACGTCACCATTGATTACATAATATGCTTTATATTCTTCTGGTTTGATATAGATCTTGACATCTTTAAGATCTTTCTCTTTCTTACCCATCTCTTCTGTCCAGATTTTCTTAACATTCTCTAAGACGTCTTTTGCATATACTTCTTTGCCCATGAACTGAACATATACTTCGGCAGCTACTTCTTTTTTAGCGGTTCTTCTTGTAGTTGTCTTCTTCTCTGCTGCTTTTTCTGCCGGTTTCTCAGCGGCCTTTTCTGCTGCTTTCTTTGTAGTTCTTCTTGTAGTTGTTTTCTTTGCAGCTGTTTTTGCTGTTTTCGCAGTTTCTTTCTTTGCTGTTTCTTTTACAGCAGGTTCTTTTGCGGCTTTAGCTGTTTCCTTTACTGCTTTTGTTTCTTCTTTTACTGTTTCTTTTACTGTTTCTTTAACTGCTGGTTCTTTTTTTACGGTCTCTTTTTTGTCAGCTTCTTTGTTTACAGATACTTCTGCAGCAGTTGTCTTTGCAGGAGCCTCTTTTACTTTGGTTGTCTTCGCAGTGGATGTAGTGAGATCTGCTGTAGGTGTTTTTGTTGCCATATGATAGCCTCCTTACAAGGTATAAGTATTCTTTTACGGAAATAGAATACTACGAATCTGACGCTTTTGCAACGTTTTTTGCCCTTATATAGAAAAAATAACCACACCCGGGACAATTCTGTCTCATTTCCGGGCTGCCTGTTTTGTGCAATATTACATATAAACGGGAAATTATGCGAATCATTTCTGACATGCTTCATCTACAAATCTTCATCAATGCCAGACGAAACAGAAAACAAATGATTTCACTGCAATTGGATACATGCACCTGAAAAATTTATTCAGATTTATAATCCCAGATTCTGCAGATCTTCTTTCATATACTCTGAAAGTTTTCTCTGCAGTTCCTGATTCTGAGGAAGACTTAAATCCTCATCCAGCGAAAGAATATCTGCCGCAGTCTCACTGGCAGCTTTCAGAATATCTGCATCCTGATAAATATCCCCCAGTTTAAATTCCAGCAGTCCGCTCTGTCGGATTCCAAACAAGTCTCCAGGTCCGCGAAGCTTCAGATCCTCTCCTGCAATATAGAATCCATCGTTAGATTTTCGCAGGATTTCCAGTCGCTTAGATGTTTCTTTCGCATCACTTCCCTGCATAAAAATACAGTACGACTGATATTCACCACGTCCCACACGTCCGCGAAGCTGGTGCAGCTGCGCCAGACCGAATCGCTCTGCATTCTCCACCATCATCACCGTTGCATTCGGTACGTTCACTCCTACCTCCACAACTGTGGTTGATACAAGAATCTGAATTTCGCCTGCTGCAAATGCCTCCATAATCGCATTCTTCTCTTTTGCTTTCATTTTTCCATGAAGCGCTGCTACTTTTATTTCCGGCGGAAAGACATTGCGCAATTTCATTGTATAATCCAGCACATTCTCGCCATCCATTCCTTCACTTTCCTCTACCATCGGACAGATTACATAAACCTGTCGCCCCTGACTGATCTGTTTTGCCATAAAGGAATATGCCTTTGATCTGTAAGAAGTATCCACTACACAATTCTTAATGGGAAGTCTTTGTGCCGGAAGCTCATCAATTACTGAAATATCCAGATCACCATAGATGATAATAGCAAGAGTTCTCGGAATCGGGGTTGCACTCATTACCAGCACATTCGGGGGATTTCCCATCGTAGTCAGTGCTTCTCTCTGCTTTACTCCGAAACGATGCTGTTCATCTGTAATAACCAGACCAAGGTTATTATACTGCACCTTCTCCTGAATCAGTGCATGCGTTCCGATCACCAGATTTGCTTCTTTAGACGCAATCAATGCATATTTCTCTCTTTTTTCCTTCGCAGTATCCGAACCAGTCAGCAGAATCGGATGGCAAAAATCAATCTGCTGTTCCTGCAGAAGCTTCTCCATTGCCTGAAAATGCTGTCTGGCAAGAACCTCTGTAGGCGCCATTAATACCGCCTGATACCCATTCTCCGCAGTCATGATCATTGCCAGAAATGCCAGGATCGTCTTGCCGCTTCCTACATCTCCCTGTATCAATCTTGACATCAAAGCTTGGCCACTCAGATCACGCTCAATCTCATGCCAGACATTTAGCTGTGCTTTTGTCAGGTCGTAAGGCAGATTCTCGATAATCTGCTCCGTCGTCCACACCGGATGCATCGGAAACGCATTCGGTGCCTCTTCCGTTTTCTCCTTCAGCATCTGCACAGCAAGAATAAACAGAAGGAACTCATCAAACACCAGACGTCTTCTGGCAGATAATAGCTCCTGCATATTCTTCGGAAAATGAATCGCCGGAAGTGCAAAATTTCGGTCTGCCAAATGATACTTCTCCTTATATTCATCCGCCAGATACTCCGCCTGTAAATTCTGTTCATTCAATACCTGATGGATCAGCTTCACGATTGTCTTATTGGAAAGTCCCGATGTCAGTCCGTAAATTGGCTGAAGACTGTGCAGAATCTCCTCATAAGCTGCAGGAGTAAAAATTTCCGGATGTTCCATCTGAAGCTTTCCCTGTTTTCTGGCAATACGTCCCCGCAGAATAAATCTGCTTCCTTTCCTGATGGTAGAACGCAGATATGGTGCATTAAACCATGTAACAGCAATCTTTCCCGTAAGATCTGCTGCGGTGGTAGTAATCACCTGCAGATTCCGTACCTGATTCACATACACACCTGTGATGATCGTCGCAGAAATTGCCACAATAGCCCCCTCCTCCAGCGACTGAATCTCAACAGGCTCCTCATACGCATCATAATTGCGCGGATAATAACTCAGAAGAGATTCTATATCCGTAACTCCTATTTTCGCAAATAACTTTTCCGTTTTTTCCCCCACGCCCTTCAAGGTACGCAAAGATGTTGACATATACTACCGATTCCTTTCTATAATCCCTTTCTAACACGAAAACGGATATACCCACCCTCAACAATGGCCTATACCCGCTTTCATTATATTAACTATTCTTTTATTACCATCATAAAATCCTGTTATTCTACAGAGATAACATAATAATAAATTGGCTGTCCACCCGCATTCAGCTCTACATCGCAATCCGGATAAGCCTCTTCAAGCGCTGCTGCCAGTTCCTCAGCTTCAGATTCATCCGTATCAGCACCATAATAAATACTGATCACCTCGGACTCATCATCTACCATCTCAGCAACCGTTGCCTTCGTAACCTCCAGACGATCTTTACCAACTGCCAGAATACCATGATCACCGATACCCATCATATCACCCTCATGGATCTCCTTATCATCAATTCTGGTATCACGTACTGCATAAGTAACCTGTCCGGTCTTCACATGCTCAATTGCCTGAAGCATAGCCTCTGTATTTTCAGCACTGTTTTTCTCAGGTACATAGCTGATCATAGCTGTGATTCCCTGTGGAATTGTCTTTGTAGGAACAACTACAATCTCTTTATCCTCAGTAAGATCTCTTGCCTGATTAGCTGCAAGAACGATATTCTTATTATTCGGGAAGATATAAATAGTCTTTGCATTTACTTTTGCAATAGCATTCAGCATATCTTCTGTACTTGGGTTCATAGTCTGACCACCTTCGATCAGATAGTCAACACCCAGCTCCTTGAAAATCTCTGTCATTCCGTTTCCAACAGATACGGAAATGAATCCAACTTCCTTTGGCGGCTGTGCTGCAATTTCTTTTGCTTCCTGCTCTGCCTGCTCTTTTGCCATTTTTTCAGCATCTTTAATCAGCTTCTCTTGATGCTCTTCACGCATATTATCAATCTTCATGCGGGAAAGTGCACCAAATGTAAGAGCCTTCTCGATTGCCTGTCCAGGATGATTGGTATGAACATGTACTTTTACAATTTCGTCATCTGCAACCAGCACAATGGAATCTCCGAGGGACATCAGGAATTTCTTGAACTCATGCTCTGTTTCCTCAGACATTGGCTGATTCAGCAGAATAATGAATTCTGTACAATAACCGAATTTAATATCTGCTTCTGTCTGTGCATCAATCTTAGTTACTGCAGGACCTTTAGCTTTGTCAAACTGTGTATAGTCGATTTCTTTGCCAAGGAAGCCGTCGTATGCTCCGTGATATACTTCCAGAAGTCCCTGTCCGCCTGAGTCTACAACTCCTGCTTCTTTCAGAACAGGAAGCATCTCCGGAGTCTTTGCCAGAGTCTCTTCTGCATGAGCGATCACGCCCTGGAAAAATGTATCCAGATCTTCTGCTGTCTCTGCAAGTTCAACAGCTTTGGCTGCCGCTTCTCTTGCAACAGTAAGGATGGTTCCTTCTTTCGGCTTCATAACTGCCTTGTATGCAGTCTCCACACCTTTCTCCATTGCTGCAGCGATTGCCTGCGCATCCAGTTCCTGACTCTTCTTAACGCTCTTGGTAAAACCGCGGAGAAGCTGGGAAAGGATAACACCTGAGTTACCTCTTGCACCGCGCAGAGAACCGGAAGAAATCGCTTTAGCCAGTGACTCCATATCTGTATCTCCAAGAGATCCTACTTCTGCAGCCGCTGCCATGATCGTCATTGTCATATTGGTTCCTGTATCTCCATCCGGTACCGGAAATACATTCAGTTCGTTGATCCATTCTTTCTTAGCTTCCAGATTCTTGGCTCCTGCAAGAAACATTCTGGAAAGTATTCTGGCATCTATGGTTTTGTTATTCACCACAAGTTCCTCCTCTATCCTAATCAATTGCACGTACGCCTTCTACATAAATATCGATCTTGTCAATCTCCATTCCTGTAAAGGCTTCGACTTTATATTTGACATTGCTGACAAGGTTGTCCGCAATTGTGCTTATATTCACGCCATATGCCACAATCACATGGAAATTCAGGCGGATTTTATTGTCCTCTGTAATTCTGACACTGATACCATGTTTCAGGCTGTTCTTTCCAAGAAGCTTTACCAGTCCGTCTTTCATGCTGACTGCTGCCATGCCTACGATACCGAAGCACTCTACTGCAACGCTTCCTGCGTAAGTTGCGATTACATCTGTGTCAATTATGATCTGACCCAATCCGGAATCTATACGTCCATTCATATGGTTACCTCCAATGCTTATATATTGTATGTACATGTATTATAACCTCTTTTGAAAGAAAAAGAAATATTATTTTTCTTTTTTTTCCTTTTTTTGCTTGCAAAAGCACAATTCATCTGTTACAATGTAATCTGTTGAACACAAGGTTACTGTTTAGACGCTATGCACACAGCAGACAGTAACAATAAAGCGTCAAGGAGGTGCTATCATGGCTAAATGTGCAATCTGTGAAAAAGCTGCTCATTTCGGAAATAATGTAAGTCATTCACATAGAAGATCCAATAAAATGTGGAAATCTAACGTAAAATCCGTTAAAATCAAAACTGCTGAAGGCGGAGCTAGAAAGACATATGTATGTACTTCTTGCTTAAGATCCGGTAAAGTAGAAAGAGCATAATAACACCATTGCCCCTGTTTTTGCAGGGGTATTTTTTTACTCAAAATTATATTTGATACAAGGAAAGAATCCTGCTCGGAGGGCCTTATTATGCTATAGGAACATTACGGAGTAACTTCCTATGCATAAACAAAAGACTGGCACAGCCTGGATATTCTGATTGATATCACATCCGACTCTGACAGTCTCTTTTTATATCCTATATTTCGTTTTTAATGGCAGAAAAGATGATATCCCAGCAGCAGGAAAATTCCGGCTGAAACTACAAGGATCACATTTTCTGCAATCAACAGACCGATCACCATCCCAAGACCTATAAAAAAAAGCATAAAGCCAATGAGCTTTTCCAATTCTCCTGCACCTTTTCTTTTTCATTGGTTTGCTATAGTTTATGCAGAAGCTCTCCTGGAAATGTGTAGATCATCTCAAATATTCTGTCCATCTTTTATTATTTCTCGTCACTGCCTGGTTCATCGTCATCTTTTCCGGCTGTAAAAGCTGTGAATCGATCTACGAAATCCGGCACCATATCAAGAACTTTAGTAAGCCCATCCTGGTTCTTTACATTAACAAGCTTAGTTGATCCATTCTGTATGACAAGAACAGCGCATGGAGTCATCTTACCGGCCATTCCGCCGCCGCCGTTGTCCTTCTTTTCTCCTGAAAAAGCGCCAGCACCTACACCAAAGGATACATCCATCAGAGGAAGGATGATCGTATCGCCTACATGAATCGCTTCTCCTACTACTGTTTTCGCAGAAATAAAGCTGTCCATTCCCTTAAATAATGAGTTTACAGTTTCTTTAAAGTTATTTTCGTTTGCCATGGTCATGCCCTCCTGGTTTTCCAACGTTTGATAACGTATTTTATATTTTTATCAAAATAAATGATC
>NZ_JBQHWS010000088.1:0-15428 GCF_052063845.1 Blautia sp. HCP3S3_D9 | reverse complement strand
ATTTCTTCTTGTTCGAGACATAATAAAAATCCTTCTTTCTGTAGTGTTTACAGTATATCAGATTCATTAAGAAATGTCTCTTGAAGTGTCTTAAATTACGATACCATTATAACGTCTCGCTTGTAATGGTGTTAAATCTCCTATATTGCTCCGATCAAAAACAATTGCAACATCAATATCATAATCATTACTATCATTCTGTACAACCGTTGCCATTGCCATACTGCCTTGAACCCTTTTCTCCGCAATAGCGTAGCTTGTACCCTTTTCTTCATTATATAAAACAAGTCCATCTTCCAAACGCTTAATATTTAAATCTTTTTTATCTCTAAGATTTTGTTGTTTTTCACTCTGTAAAACGACATAATTTTTATAAAATTTTCTAAATTCTTTTGATACATCATACATCTATAAACATCACCCCTTAATAAGTTTTCCCTTTCCTGTTGCTCCATCTGATACAATTATGCCAAATGGATATTTAGGTGTCCCCGAATTTACAAAATGATAAGAAATAATCTGCGGCAAACGGTGCGTATTTAAAGCAAATCTTTTTCCAATCTCAATAGACAAACAGCTAGGTATGGATGCAACAAAATGCACTTTTTGAATAGAAGGGTATTTCTGCTTTAATCCTTCTATTTGATTTAATAATTCTCCAGCATATTCATCTAACTGTGTTAACGATTTTATAATATTATCGTTCGGCATTGATAAGCCAATTTCAATAATATCCATTGTTCCAAATTGGTTCAAATCAACTTCCTGTACTTTTCGTGTCACCGAAAGTGCCACAACCACTTCTGTCGCTCCTATATTCGGCTGGTTTGGATAAATTGTATTCAATGTCTCGTAATTTTTCTTTTTCCTTTTCGATAATTCATAATACTTTGAATCCGCCCTTCGATATTCAAAATATCTTCTTACTTTTCCAGATGCTAAATATGTACCTGCAAGAATAGTATATGGAATGGGTGCCATACCTGTAAAACAAGATTTAAATCCATTACTCCTATTGATAAACGCAGTACATACCTTTTCTATCTTTTTCACAATAATTTCATTTGTTTTTTGTGTCATATTAACGTTGAAAACATCAACAAAATCAACAAGGATTTCTTTAACCTTAAAATCTGCAAGTTTTAAATCCTTTATATTTGAATCATCACTAATTTCTTTTTGTACGGGAATTCCAAACATGTTAAGAATGTATATTCTATCTCGTATGTTTATCTTATACAAAATACCAAATGCAATTAATATCATTCCGCAAATAATCATTGCCAGATCTGTTTCATAAGTTATATCCTTATCAGCCATTTCAGCAACAAATGACAATAATAACTCTTTTGTTCCAGGAAATGCTGCTACCATTAAAGATATTCCAGATGTTATCATCGTCGTAGATATATCTGTCTCAGCATTTGATTTTATGAAACATTTTTTTACCACCAACACCACAATACACACGACAATAATTATTGCCGCTACAAGAATAATATAGTTTTTCAAACATTTTTCTCCCTTCTTTTTTTGTTAGCACTCTATTTTGCTGAGTGCTAACAAAATACTAGCACATTTTTTCTATTTATGCAATCCGTATTATAAAAAAATAAGACCATAAATCTTCTGATCTATGATCCTTATTTTTTTCTATTATACCTGATTCTCAAATATCGACAGCCCTGCCATCAGCATCCCTTCATCCATATCCAGTCCATCGCTCTGTTCTTCTTCTATCACTTTCCCGGCATCTTCTTCAACAACTACACTCTTTTTTATCTGCTGTATAAAATCCGTATCCTGCAACAACTGCTGTTTTAATTTCTCCACACTGACATTTGCATTATTATAGGAAGAAACGGGTGCATTTTCTTTATGCAGCCACGCATAAACCAATTCTGTAATCAGTGCTGTTTTGCACCTTTTCTGTGATTTCAGATACCTTCCGATTTCTTTCTGCCGTTCATTATCTTCATTAAATATCAATACAACCCGTATCTCTCCCACGCATTACACCCCCTGTCTCTTCTGGATGTGTAATGCTGTCATTTTCTCATATCCTACCGCATTTGCCCGGATGTCCTCGATAAACTCTATATATTTAAAATCAGAAGATTTTTCAATCTGCTGTTTCAGAAGCAAGCTGCCTCCACCAAGAAATACTGCCGGATTAGTTCGGAAATCTGGTACATACGCATGGAGTTTATTGACAATTCTCTGCATCCAGTCTCCTGCCATTTTCTGAATCTCTCTTACCACCTCTTCATCCAGAATCGTTGCTTCCTGCATTAATACCTGCTCTACGTCTGAGGATTCCAAATGGATACCGTAATTCTGCTGAATGGAATTAGAAATCTCTGAACGTAAAATTGCCATTCCTGATCTGTCACTGACACGAACTGACAAATCCGGCTGTCCTTTTCTGATTACCAGTAAATCTACGGTTCCGTCTCCAATATCAATGCAGTTGACCGTCCGGTACTGTCGGAACAGGCTTGCTTTATAGCACATGACAGCCGCAAAATTTTGAGGACTTACCAAAACATCTTTCAGGTAACAATTTACCGGCTTTCCATTGAATCGGAAAGAAATTCCATGTTTTGAGTGTTCCATAAAATATTTTTTGAATCCCGAAGCCTGCTGTCCAAAGTCTGCTGGCGGTAGTCCAACTCCCAGCACAATATCTTTTCCGGATAAAGTGATTCCTCTTTCCTTTGCTTCCAAAGCCAGTGAAAATAAAGTTAGTATAAAGTAATCTTCATCCACTGTCTTATCTGCTTTGAATGGCATCCTTGTTTCTGATAACGTATAATACACACCGTTATATTCCAGAATATCCTCATTCATAAATCGTCCTGGTTCAGAAGTATATCTTACCAAACCACATGGAAAGTTTACATGTACCCCTTTCATATTTCCGTTTCCATGATCAATTCCCATAATAATTTCTGCCATATCCTATTCCATCCTTTCCTGATCATCTTATACTTAACTGTTACTTAACTTCAAATCGTTTGACTTTCTGCATCTTTTTTCATATTTCTTATGACAGTTATGTATAAGTTTACTTGTACTTTTGTGTCTGTTATGTAAGTTATGTGTTACTTTTGTATCTGTTATCATTATATATGTCACATTTGTATCTGTCAATATTTTTATCAAAACTTTTGTGGCATTTTCGTTTAAAAATGTGATATACTTTTGCTATTGGAGGACTTTGCCTATGAATACAGGAGAAATAATCAAGTATTTTCGTCTGGCTCGTAACATGACACAGGAACAACTTGCACAGGATGCCGAGATCAGTTTCAGTACACTCCGCAAATACGAAGCCAATGAACGTAATCCGAAATATGAACAACTTTCAAAAATTGCAGATGCGTTAGGTATCAGTGTAAATCTCTTTATGGATTTTGAAATTCAGTCTGTATCCGATCTGTTTTCTATTCTGTTCCAAATGGAGGGACAGGCAGATTTAGAAATTGCAACCTCAAAGGATTTGGCGGACCTATCTGAAGATACTCTTTTTCTGCATTTTAAAAATGGATACATCAATCACATATTAAGCAATTACCATGCTTCTGTTGAAAGTATCCAGGACATGGATGCTCAATATCGTAAAAAAGCTCTATCAGAAATCCAGAACAGATTATTGGATGACAATAGCAGTATCTATACTGACAGTCCTGCTTTATCTGCAGATTCCGATAAACCTGCACTTTCTCTTTCTTCTGCTGATCAGACTTGGTTTGAATTATCCTCTGACTGTTCTGATGAAGAAAAAGAACAAATGATAAAAGCTGCTGCCTTTATAAAAAGCTGTCTACGACATTCCGATAAATAAATCTTTGCACAAAAAAGACAGATGTGGGAATATTTCATTACCTGCATCTGTCTCTTTCTATCCTATGCTATTTTCTACTCATGAATTTCCAATGGCAGTCCATCCGGATCACGGAAAAATGTCATTTTCTTTCCTGTGTAATCATCCAAACGTACCGGCTCTGTTTCAATTCCTTTCCTATTCAATTCTTTTACTGTATCATCTACATTCACAACTTTAAATGCCAGATGGCGTAATCCCAATGCTTCCGGATAATTTACACGAGCTGGAGCATTTTTTATGATGAAAAGTTCTATTTCCTGCGGTCCACATGCCAGATCAATCTTGTAATCATCACGTTCTTTTCGATAATTCTCTCTGATCACCTTAAATCCAAGAAGATCCACATAAAAATGTTTTGATTTTTCATAATCGCTTCCAATGATTGCAATATGATGAATGGTATCGAACATAACTCTCTCGCCTCCGTTTTTTATATGTTGATATATATATTCTCACATTTTATCACAGTAATGATATATGTGGAATAGTCATTTCATCTTCATTTACTTTTTTAACTTTTCTGCCAGTTCAAACCAAAACTCCAATTCAACGACATCTTTTTCTCCATGTTTTTTGCTGCCAATACCTACCCAGTCCGCTTCATTTAACAGATTCTTCATTGTTTCCTTATCTTCCAGTGCTGATTCACCATCACTCAGCAACCAGATATATCCCGTCTGCATTTTAATAAGTGCAGACATGTCTGGAAATGTCTGAATCTTAATATTACATCCTGAGATTTTTGAAAACTGTATTGCCCGTTCTGACAGATATATAAATCTCTGATATTTTACAGGATTGATGATCTGATATTCTTCTTTCTTTTTACGCTCTGCTTTTTCCATAATCGTTCTTGCTTCCTGGAATAATTTTTGATGTTCTTTTTCCCTTTCCTCTACCGAAAGTGACTGTTCATGCTCATCCTGTTCCTTCTTCATCTGCTCATACATTTCTGTCTGTTCATCGTAGTAAAACTTTTCAATATTCACTTATATAACTCTCCTCCCACATGCACACATCAATCAATTCTTACATTACCCGACTTTATTTTCCTTTATTTTACATATCCCTCGATCAAATTATATCTCTTATGGTGAAGATGTCCACCATATTTTTTATTTTATTCGACAATTATAATTGAAATTAATGGTATTTTATGCCAAAAAGCAAAGAAAGGCGGGGATACCTTGATTGATTATAGTCCATTATGGGAAACCATGAAAAAACGCCAAATTTCCCAATATGCCCTGATTAACAAAGGAATTGACAAGCACACTCTCGATCAGCTCCGGAAAAATCAGAATATCACAATCCTTACCGTTGAAAAACTGTGCAATATTCTTAACTGTACACCCAATGATGTGTTCGCTTTCAAAGATGAAAAAGATTTGTAATACCGTCATAGTATAGCAATATTTCTATGGCGGTATTTCTGTATATGGCAGGGCAGAGAAAAACCGCAGGTGAAAATTCCTGCGGTTTCTATTTTCTCATACTCTTTACATTTTATTTTTTGTTGGCATCGGAACAAATTCCAGCTTTAATTGCATCCCTAATCCCTGTGCAAGTTTTTTCACCATACTCAAGCTGGGATTTCTTGTTCCGTTCTCGATCCGGCTTATATCAGCCTGCGTAATTCCGGTTTTAGCTGATAAATCTTTCTGTGTCATATTCTGCTGCACTCTCGCATCAATCATCGCCTGGATAATATCATATTCCGGTTGCAATGCATCATATTCTGCCTTTACCTCCGGATTCTGCAATGCTCTTTTTTTATAATCTTTATAGCTACTCATTGCCATACCTCCGTTCATAATCTGCTTTATACTTCTTTGCCAGTTCTTTTTCTGCCTTTGGTGTCTTCTGCGATTTTTTTATAAATCCATTGGTCAGTACCGCCTTCTTGCCTATAATAAAGAAATACAGTACTCTTGTAATATCTGATCCCTGCTTGGTACGAAGCTCAAATATCCCATTCTCCAATGGTTTTGAATATGGCTCACGAAGCAATGGACCGTTCATTTCCAGTAAGTCAATTGTCCGTAATGTTTTTGCCAGCAACTTAGGTTCCAGGGAATCTAATAGTTCCTGCACAGGGCATCTTCCATCTTCTGTATCATATAAAATGATCTCGTACATTAGTATGCTCCTTCCTCTTTATAATTATAATATGTCGTATTCAACATATTGTCAAGATAATTCCAAACACTTTTCCATATAATATTACGCATGATTTCTGCAATATTTCCACTGCATATATTCATCTTCGGAAATCATCCCTCGCTTTTTCTTTCCTCTAATAGTTCCCCACTGATAAAGGAATTCATTGATTTTCTTATTCTGCAGATTGATCACGACCTCGCCTGTCCTTCCGTTTCTTTCCAGTTTCATTTCTGGAAAGTAATCTTCCAGTACAAGAAGCCTATATATCATATCTTCTTCCCTATAGCCTGTCGGAATGGAAATGTTTCTCGGATCTACATCAAGGACTACTGCCATTTTATGCAGCATTTCCTTTCTCGGTGTTCTATTATCAGTTTCATATTGTGCCATTCTTGGACTTGCACTTTCTTCTCCGATTCCAATCGCAATTCCAAGTTCTTTCTGTGTCATTCCTCTAAACTTCCGGATTCTTTTAATATTTTCGCCTGTACTCATATCCTGCTTTTCTCCTTTCGCAGCAAACAGCTTATTGGAAATGCGATTACATACCATACTGCCCTGATTGCAATTCCAATCGCAATAATAAAACCAAATATAGCTCCGATTATCGCACACAAGGCTACCATTCCTATTGTTCCTGATAAATCCCAGTGCCACGGAATGATAAAAAACATATATGGGATTCCTACCGGAACACCATATACCAGCATCAGCCGGAACCAATCCATTTCTCCATCTACCAGATACAGATACTTTCCAAGCCATCCGATCAATGCCAGCACAGCTATCATCAATACCCCTTTATACATAAAATTTTTAAATGTCATGCACCCTTCGCCCCTTCCATATATTCTGAGATCACCTTTTGTAAAACATCATCAAATCTTAAAATTACTTCAATCCGTTTTTTATCATACACATACACCGTATCTATCATCGTATCTATAATCTCTTTGGTCAGCTTTCCTCTTTCTATCTGTACCTCCAACTGTTGGACTGCTGTTCTTATCCGGCTTCTGTATCGTTCTTCTTCAATGATCACACTGGCAAGTGCTTTTTGTTCGGATTGTATTTTTTCGATTTTTTCTGTCAGTTGTTTCTTCACTGTTATATATTTTTCTCTGCTAAGTACACCTTCTGCATAAGCTTCATACTGATGAATACGTTCATTTTTTAATTTTTCCAGTTCCGATTCCAACACTCTTTGTTGTTTTTTCCCTGTAAAACTATTATCCGTATATTTTTCTTCGGATTCTCTTTGCACTGAATCCAATATCCTTAGTATCCTTTTTAAAGAATACCAGATATGTCCCTCTATCACAGATACCGGATATACATCTTCAGAACAATGGGAATATCTTCCTGCCTGAGCTTTATGGGGACAATATACTTTCGGATGAATACCGCCATCTGTATAAGCTAATGCCCTGTGGCAGTTTCCACACCGTACTTTTCCTTTCAGAAGAAAGTCTTTCGCACCACGATATTCTGGCTTTGTCACAAACATAATAGATGCACTTGCCACTTCATACTCTTCTTCCGTAATGATTGCCGGATTGATATTCTTCCGTATAATGACATCTCGTTCTGCTGTCTTTCTTGTTACTTTACTTCCAACCGCTACTGTATGCCGCCTTCCCATAACTAAAGCACCTGTGTACTCAAACCTTCCAAGAATTGTACGGATCATCCCGGTATCCCAAACAACTTCCTTATCTGGCATTTTATAATTCCCCTGCCGCAGCAATCCGTTCATCTGATTATATTTTCCAGGTGTCGGCACCTTCTGCTCGTTCATGTAATAGCAAATCTGAGAAGTATTGCAGCCTTCCATCGCTTTATCAAATATCATACGGACATATTTACCCGCTACCGGATCTATTTTCCAGCATCCATGCTCTTCATCTTTTAAATAACCAAATGGAGGTTTCGAGCCTGTCCATTTTCCATTCTTCCATTTCACCTTCAAGGCACTCTTTAACTTTTTGGATATATCCTTGCTGTAAAGATTGTTGACAAGATTATTGATTGCCATATCTAATCCCATCGTTCTTCCTATGTACTCTTTACTGTCATAATTATTGTTTAATGAAATAAAGCGGATTCCCAGGAGTGGGAACACTTGCTCCAGATAATCTCCAACTCCAATATAATCTCTCCCAAATCGTGAAAAGTCTTTTACAATGACGGTATCTATTTTTCCTGCCTTCGCATCTTCTATCATTTTCTTAAATGCCGGACGTTCAAAATTCGTTCCAGAATACCCATCATCCACATATTCTATGTATTCATCACTCATGTCCTCTCTGTCAGTGATAAAATTGACAAGAAGTGATCTCTGGTTGTCAATGCTGTTGCTTTCATCTTTATTTTCTTTCCCTAAATCTCCATCTGCTATAGAGAGTCTTAAATACAATCCATTAGCCAATCTGAACACCTTCCATTTCTTCTGCTATCTGCTGGAATTCATCCTTACATTTGAAGCACACATGGATACTCCCATTTGCATATACTTCTATATATTCCACCAGTTCCTGTACAAGTGCCTCATTATATTCTCTTTTATCCAGATATTTTTCCATATGATTTACCATATCCATATATCGGTTTGCTTTCTTTTCCAAGATCCTTTGATTCTGTTCTTGTACCTGAAGCTCTTCCCGGAGATTTTGGAGTTCCCCTATATAGCGTTCCTTCATCATATCAAAATCATCTTTATCCACAATACCTGCTACATAATCTTCATATAGTCTTGTATTGCGTTCTTCCGTCTGTGCGATCTTACGCTCCAATGTCCTTACCTTTGCCGCTGCTTTATAAAAAATATTGTTTTCTTTTGTTGCACTTTTCATTTTCTGCAAAAGCAATTTTCTGTCACACATACTCTTGATCAAAATCTGGATCTGGTCCATCACAAGGATCTTGAGTAAGTTTCCTTCTATCAAATTTCTGGAACACTGTTCATTCCCACAATAGTAATCGCTTCCCATTTTTTCATTGGTTGTATAATTATGGGTATATCGTCTGAAATACATAACGTTCCCACACTCTCCACAGCGAACCATTCCCGGAAAACTATCCTGATATTTTTGTCTGTCCTTCGTATATCTGGACTGGCGTTTCTTCGTTACCTTATGAATCTCTTCTCTGCTTTCCTGCAATTCCTCATAATCATCCCTCGCAACCAGCGGAGTATGCATATCTTTCTGCACATCCCACTCTTCTGGTTCGGTATGGTACTGTTTCACTCCTTTGTACAAAGACTGTTTCAGTTTTCCTGTGACAATATCTCCTGTATAGGTTGGATTTTCTAATATTTTTTTGACAGTTCCTCCATTCCACTTTGTCTCCTCAAGTGGAACTCTTGCTATCTTTCTTTTTTCTTTTTGTCCGGGTGTCGCAACTCCCAACAAGTTCAGCCTGTCAGCGATTTTTCTTTTACTGACTCCCAGCAATGTCCATTGGAATATCATACGCACAATAGGGGCAACCGTCGCATCTACGACCTGTCTTGTTTTATCCTCAGAACGGACATAGCCAAATGCAACCTTAGATAACGTGATATTTCCGTTCCGCTTTTGTGCTTCCTTTGCCGCCAGGATTTTTTTAGACATATCCTTTGCATACATGGCATTTACCATGTTTTTGATGGGAACACTTATATTTTCCCTGTCCTCTTTTCTGGAGCTATCATAATCATCCGTAATCGCAATAAAACGTACATTTAACTTTGGCAATATAGTCTCCAGGTAATATCCTGTTTCCAGATAGTCTCTGCCGAATCTGGATAAATCTTTTACAACGATACATTGCACCTTTCCAGAACGAACATCTTCCATTAATCTCATAAATCCGGGACGTTCAAAATTGGTGCCTGTAAATCCATTATCAATATATACCTCTTCCAGTCTCAGATCCGGATGCTCTTCTATAAATCTTTCTACAAGCATCTGCTGCACAACTAATGTTTCATCCGTTTCATTTCCTCCGTTTTCAACAGACAGACGAATATACGCAGCCGTATCCAGTAAGTTTTCTTTTTTGACAACCGTTTGTATATTAGATTCTACGTTTCTGTTTTTTCTGCTCTTTCTCGCCATACCTATTCCTCCATCCATTCTGCAGGAAAGTATTTTTTCCATTCCTGCTTGGATAAACATACCTGCACTTCTTTAAAATCTCTTATCAATACTTTCTCAATCCATTTATTGATATGCTCTGGCTGTAGTTCTTTCGGAAGATTCTCTTTCTTAAAAGTCTCTAACCATTCATTTTTATTGCTATATGACTTTTCTATAACGGATACCTCTTCCATAAGTTCACTGAAATCTCCATCATACATACGAAGCTGATCCCGTATTTCTTCTTTTCTCTCCAGATATTCTTCTTCATTGATTTTTCCTGTCTGGTAGTTCTGATATAATGGAATACGCTCTTTTTCCACTTGCTCCATCTCTTCAAAGATTGTCCACGCTCTTTGTGAATACTGCTTCAACCATTTATATTTTTCTGATTCTGCTTCTCTGGCTGACAGTTTCTTTTTTATCTGTTCCGCCAGTTCCATTTCTCTTTGTATGGCTTTTCTTACTTCAGCAATCACGGTTTCAAAAGAAATGTAGGTACTTTTATCTCTTGGAAGCTGATTCGTTCCACTTGCGAAAAGAAAAACCGTTTCCCCCGTTTTAAAATTTCTCTGTGATATTTTTCTTCCTGTCTCGGCATCAAAGATCTTTTTTACAAATAAGCCATTTTTACCTGGTCTTGTTTTTCTTGGCTTTTTTCTCTTATCAAGAATCTCCTGCACTTTTTCAAACATGCCTTCTTCCAAAATTGGAGCGATAGGAAGTGTACAGATTTTTTTGTTGATCGTCTTTTGCCAGTAACCAGCATACGCTGTACATCTAAGGATTCTCTTTACAGAGCAGAATAACCATTTATTCTCATATGCCGGCCATACCTTATGACCGACCCGTGCATTATGCACCATCGGAGATTCTATTCCACTGTCATTTAAAATTTTCACGATATTTGCAATCAGCATACCATCCGATACCATCTGAAAGATCTCTCGCACAACAACTGCCGCTTCTTCATCAATAAGCAATTCCCTGCGGTCATCAGAAAGAATGTATCCATACTTTTCATCATGCACGGTATAAAGTCCCTCCAGCTGTTCTCTGACTGCATACTCTCTCATGCCTTTTAACTGAACTGCTTCATACCTTGCTTTCTTTATATATTCATATAATTCCTCTTTCGTTTTTCCAATGCTGATAAATTCATCCTGTACAACTGCAAAATGTATTCCTGCCGGGACAAATGTTTTTACTAAGACATCATCTGCACAGGATATTGTCCTGCCGCATCTGTCAATGCTGTCTACAACTACCATATCAAATTTGCGGTCAATCCCATCTTTTGTCAGTTCTTCAAAAGCTGTGTTCCCTTTTGTATCTTTTTTTCTGTCACAATACTTTGCAGATAATGTCCATCCCTGTTTTTTCAAGTATTCCTGTATATGCTGGTCCTGTTGTTTTATAATATCTGCCGGAATCTTTCCGTCCTCTTTACAGGAAGTCGTTCTGGTATAACTTACGCACCGCATACAAATTCTCCTTTCCGTTCCTTCCGCTCACGTATGATCTGCACTGCTTCTATCATTTCCTGCATCTCGTCACTATACTTGAACTGAATCTCAATCTGTTCCTTGCTGTATACAATGATCTGCTCTATCAATGTAACAACTGCTTTCCGGTCAAGGCTTTGGATATTTTTATATTTTTTGAAATCCTCTATCCATGGGTGCATCCGTTTTTCTTCCGCAGATAACTTTTCTTTCTTCTCTTCCGTTTCCTGTTTCGCCTTTTCTGCTTTCTGCATCTTCTCTGTGAATCTCTGATTATATTCATGGTACTCTTCTCTGCTGACAATACCGTCTACCATATCCTGATACAATCTCGCCTTTAAGTCTTTATATCTTTCCACTTCCTCATAAAGTGCCATTAACTGCTGTTCTAAAGACCGGCTCTCCACTTTCTTGTAAGTATCCATTCCATTTTTCTTGATAATCTCTTCTGCTTCGGTCAATAATGCAATCTGCTTTTTTACAGAATCCAGGACAACTTCATAAATCATTTTTTCACTGATCAGATGGGAACTGCATCCTTCTTTGTTCTTATAAGTGGAGCAATGATAATAACAGTATTTTTTCCCTTTCTTCGTTGTGCTTCGCTTGACCATGTTCTCACCACAGTCCCCACAACGTACAAATCCAGAAAACAAATAGACGGATTTTCTTTTCGGAGCGATCCGGGTATCTATTTCCAACAGACTTTGTACATATTGAAAACTCTCTTCTGGAATGATTGCTTCATGTGTATTTTCTACACGAATCCAGTTTTCTCTTGCGATAGGAGAACTTTTCTTCACCTTATAATTGATCTTTCGGTTTTTGCCCTGAACCATTGTGCCTATGTAAAGTTCATTCTGCAAAATACGGTTGATGGAAGTGACTGCCCATTTAGGATCAGAACCGGAACGGAATCCGCTGTTATAATTCATCCCCCGGCTTCTCTTATATTCCAATGGCGGCAAAACTCCCATTTCATTTAACCGGGCTGCTATTCTTTGTGAACTGTACCCATCTATTTTCAGATTAAAAATAAGCCGTACAATATCTGCCGCATATTCATCAACAATAAGATGGTTCTTATCTTCTGGATCTTTTAAGTATCCATAAGCTGCAAAGTTACCAATAAACTGCCCATTTTTTCTTTTTACATCTAACTGACTTCGGATTTTAATTGAGATGTCCCTGCAATAAGCATCATTGATAAGATTCTTAAACGGAACAATGATCTGATCTGCATCATCCGATTCTGCAGCACTGTCATAATGGTCTGTGATTGCGATGAACCGTACACCCATAAATGGAAAGATCTTTTCCAAATACCTTCCTGTTTCAATGTAGTTTCTTCCCAATCTGGATAAATCTTTTACGATGATACAGTTGATCTTCTTCCTTTTCACATCCTCAAGCATCCTTTGGAATGCCGGACGGTCAAAGTTCGTTCCACTGTATCCATCGTCGATATATTCCTCGACCAGCTGAATCTCTTTGTGCTGTTTTACAAAATCGTTAATGAGACTTCTTTGATTGCGGATGCTGTCACTCTCCAGTTTGTCTCCATCCTCTCTGGATAACCGGAGATAATCCGCTGCTAAAATAGACTTTTGATTGAAATACATAAAGCCATCAACCTCCTACTTTACTCGCTCTGTGGCGGTGTAAACCAAGAAATTCACGGCTCCTTGAATGCTTTTAAATTTTGACCCACATCCATATTAACATAACTTCTGGATTACTACCATACCTTTTTCTTTCTTTTTTCGATTATTTTTTTCTGGACGATTTTCCTTTTACATGGAAATACATCTGCTCAGGCTTTCTTCCAGAGAGCATTTTCCTGCAAAGCTGATCTTCACAACTACCCCATGTGATTTATAGCAATACGGATTTTTAATCTGCTTGATATAATCTGCAATTCTTTCTGCCTGCGGTAATTCTTCATGAATCTCCACATCATCCAGCTCTACTAACGTACTTCTATCTACGGTACGGATGTCCACTGCTGCCATTTCCTGCAATTCTTCCAGTGTAGGCATTTCTATATTTTTCATCTGGCTACCTCCTGTGATCTCTCTTTTTCTACTAATCACAGCTGGCAGAGGGCAAAATGTCAGATGAATTTTCACTTTTTTTATTTTTTATATTTTTACCTGTCTTTTTGATGTCTCCCACGCATGATTATGGGAAGGTATTCTCTCTTAGAGCAAGTTTCGCAATGTAGCACAATAACCCCTTTCGGGGTTACTGGCCACTTGCAACTTGATGGGGATTTCGTTTCCCCATACCCTCGACCGCAATCAAAGATATGCGTATTGGTTCCCATTGTCATGGTCACAGCGTGATAATTCTTCATCACTTGCTTTCACAGCAAGCTGTAATTTTTCTTTCCCGTGCGGAGCCTTTATGCAGAAAGGAGCATTGAATGACAAGACCAAAAAAAGATGAATCACTTACCAAGACCAAAGACGTTCACCTGCGTATGAGCGAGACGGAATATGAGATACTTTTGGAAAGAGCCACTGCATCCAACATGACTGTTTCTGATTTTATACGCAATGCTTTGGACAAGCAGAATGTTATTATCAAATATGAAATTACTGCAGATGTCAAAGAAATAAAAAAGCTGATTGGTGAATTTGGAAAAATAGGAGGCAACCTCAATCAGATTGCCCGATATTTTAATCAAGGTGGAATTATCTCCTCAGAAATGAGAACAGAAATAAAAAAATCTCTCCGGGATATTTATGAAATGAAATATGAAGTGATGAGAATGGCAGGTGATTTCCGTGGCAGTGATTAAACATATCGCAAGCAAAAATGCTGACTATGGAGAATCCGAACGGTATCTCATCTTTCAGCATAATGAATACACCCAAAAGCCAATCCTCGATGATGAGGGGCATATGATATTACGAGATGAATATTACCTGGATGGTCTGAACTGTGATCCGTTTACCTTTGCATCTGAATGTCAGGAACTAAACAGTTATTACCATAAAAATAAAAATTTCAATGAGATCAAGTCTCATCATTACATTATCAGCTTTGACCCAAAAGACAGAGAGGAATGTGGACTGACTGGTGAACGGGCACAACAGCTTGGACTAACTTTTGCAAAGAAGAACTTTCCCGGTCATCAGGCTTTAGTTTGTACTCATACAGACGGTCATAATGGAAGCGGCAATATCCATGTGCATATTGTAATCAACAGCCTTCGGAAATATGACGTACCCCAAGAACCCTATATGGAATTTGACTGTGAATCAAAAGCCGGATATAAACACCACCTAAGCACAGCCTACCTTGCTCACTTAAAACAAGATGTTATGGACATGTGTCAGAAAGAGGGCCTGCATCAAGTTGATCTGCTCTCTCCTGCTGAAAGAAAAATCACGGAAAAAGAATACTGGGCACAGCGTCGTGGACAGGAAAAACTTGATAAGCTCAACCAAAAAATGCTTGAAGATGGTATCACACCAAAAGAGACTCGCTATCAGACAGAGAAACAGTTTCTCCGGGATGCTATCGACGATGCTGCAAGCACCGCCAGATCACCAGAAGAGTTTGCCAAAATCCTTGATAAAAAATATCATATCATCTTCAAGATCAGCAGAAACCGGTACAGCTATCTTCATCCAGGCAGAAAAAAATATATCACTGGGCGAAATCTCGGAACACGATATGAAGAGGATTTTCTATTACAGGCATTTAAGGAAAATGCAAAATCACTCTCCGATAGGAAAATGG
>NZ_JBQHWS010000087.1:0-15479 GCF_052063845.1 Blautia sp. HCP3S3_D9 | reverse complement strand
CTCGGAATATCAGTACTCCAAAGTTTCGGGCTACAATTGCCCTTCGACTTTGTGCGCAAGCTTTTCACTTACGAACGTGTCGCACGATTGTCATTTCCATAACCTTCCATCAGGTTGATGACACCCCAGACTCCAAGGCCGGCCCCGATGGCAACTACCAGTGTCTGCAAAATATTAATTGCGCTCGTAAAAAATCCCATATATTTTTTCCTCCTTCATTTGATTTTTCTTTTCTTCTTTCTTTTTCCGGTGTTCCTATCTCCCCAGGAACAGGGCGATCTGTTTCTTATCCTCATACAAACCTCCATCAAACAAAAAAATCCGCTCCCTATGGAACGGTTCTCAATACTGTCTGCTTCCTATTTCTTTACAGGCTCCACAAGCAGGAGCAGATATGCCATATGAGTTGTCAACTCTGCCATTTCATCATCGAATAAAAATGTCGAAGCTACCACCTCTCCTGCGGCATATCGGTTGTCACATCTGGACCGGAGCTTATCAATCAGCTCACCAAAATATGCTTTACACTTTTCCGTGGGGATCAATGCTGTAATCTTCTCCATATGGAGGATAAACGGAATATAATCCTCTTCAATAGAAGTAAATTCAAATACAAAGAGGGATTCACTTCTCCCCCTGCGTCTCATTGGTCTAATCCACATATCGTTCTCCTTCCTCAGCCTCTATGGCTGCAATGTCTTCTTTCGTTATTTCGTATTCATGCATTTCAAATGCTGTATCCCTGGAAATAACCAGCTTGTGTTCCAGATACTTTTCGATATCGAACTCATTTTTCCTGTTGTAATCAGAAAGTTCCTTATACCTTCTGTGCTTCGTAATATCATATTTGTCACTGAAAAACGGACGAACACCCCGAAGCTGCAGGATACACTTATTGCCATCCATGACTGCCAGCTCATCCCGGCTCATCAGATCTTTTCCTGTCTTCTGATAATTCAGTCCATAGGAGCGGTTATTCCCTCTGGTATCTGATGTGTTATACAGATCAATGGTCTCTTTTCCCAGTGTCTCGGATATCTCCTTTAGGGTAGAACTTTCTTTTCCACCAAGAAATAAGACCGTATCACAGTTGCCTATGATGGTTTCTGCCGCATCCTTATAGATTGTTTTTAGCTGGGACTGTGACTGCAAAATAATAGAAGCCGATATTTCGCGGCTTCGGATCGTAGCAATCAGCTTGTCGAATTTTGGAATCTGCCCGATATTACTGAACTCATCCAGCAACAGACGGACATGATAAGGCAATCTTCCTCCATGCTCATCATCTGCTTTATCGCAAAGCAGATTGAAAAGCTGGGTGTACATGATAGCAACAATAAAGTTGAAGGTGTCATCTGTATCACTGATAATGACAAACATGGCTGTCTTCTGGTCTCCCAGCATGTCAAGCTCCATCTCATCGTATCGTGTCAGCTCCCGAAGCTCTGCAATATCAAATGGCGCTAACCTGGCACCACAGCTAATTAAGATAGATTTGGCAGTTTTTCCGGCTGCCAGCTTATATTTGCGGTACTGGCGTACTGCAAAATGTTCCGGATTCTCCGCTTCCAGTTCCTCAAACAGTTCATCCACAGCATTTTTGAATTCTTCATCCTCTTCTCTGGTTTCACTGGCATTGATAAATTCCAGCAGGGTAGAGAAGTTCTGTTCTTCCTCCGGAGCTTCATACCAGATGTATCCGATCAGGGCGGTGTACAGAAGACGTTCCGCTTTTATCCAGAAATCCTCAGCTGCTTTTTCACCTTCTCCTTTCGTATTTGCAATGATCGTATTGACCAGTTTCAGAATGTCTTTCTCACTCCGAATATAATGGAATGGGTTGTAATGCATGGACTTTTTGAAGTTTATCGTATTCAGCACTTTGATCCGGTAACCATGTCTGACCAGCATAGTGCCGCATTCCACAATGATCGTACCTTTTGGATCTGTAACCACATAAGATACGTTATCCGGCATCTGCATGAGGTTGGGCTTCACATAGAATCGTGTTTTACCAGATCCGGATCCACCGATGACGATCACATTTTTGTTTCTTGCATACTTCGGAAGTTTCGGGCGGCTGTTCATAGTCAGCCTCTCCGTCTGTGTCAGGATGATATTATTTTCGAATACCGGATCAATGAATGGCTCAATGTCTTTTTCATTTCCCCATCTTGCAGAACCGTATTCTTCGCCCTGCCGGAACTTTTTTGCATTTTTCCCTTTCATGTACACAACACAGCGGAGAAGTAACGCCCCGATGATACCGGCTAAAAGATCCCGGATGTGGAAGCTTGGTATCCACGACTGGAAAGCAACTGGAAGATTCATCAGCATAACACCAAGCTTTTGAACCACAGTTCCGCCGATACAGTGCCGGTAAAGCCATGCACATTTCTCTACCACATAGAAAGTGATGAGATAGGGAATATTCATTGCAACCAGCTTTTTAACACTGACCTTTGATAAGCTTTGCCGGATTGCTATTTCCAGCTTTCCCGGACTTCTGGCTTTTGGTTTCTTTTTACTCATCGCTGCTGTCCCCTCACTTTCTGTTTCACTTTTTCTCTCTGGCGGTGTTTAACGTTCATCTTCTGCACAGACTTCTGCAGTTTCTTCCGCACAGAAGGCTTTTTTGATTTCTTCATGGAAACTCCTGCATATTCCTTAAATGCAGCTGTCATTACATCCACATCCTTCGCCTTAAAGAACACCAGATACCTTTGTGGTGTCACACTGTCATCCCTTTTCAGGCTGTAATCAATGCCATATTTCCGGGCAACCCGGTCAAAGGATTTGATATTCTGGTTTGTGATCTGAATATTGGTCAGCTGCGCTCCCTGTTCCTGCAGCTGCTTGATTGTCTGCTTGCCATGGGGCTTTTTCTTTTCCTGTCTTTGTTTTTCTTTTTCAATTCCACGCTCCCTGGCCTGACCCTGCTTTTCTGCCTGTTTGATCTGCGATGATTTCTGGCCTTCACGCTCTAACTCCATAAGAAACTTTCTCATGGCGGCTTTTACCATAGAAGCAGTAATCCTGGCTCCCTGTACACTGAGCGTAATAATCTTCTCATTTACCTCTTCCTGCATTTATCCACCTTCCTTCTCAATCAGGGGAAGAATTCCCTGTTCTTTTAAAAACTCATATAAAAATCTTCTGCCTTTCTGCGTCCATTCTGTCTGGAGCCTCACGACCGGACCGGTGCGGTTTGGATGCATATAGATTGTTCTGCTCTGGACATAACCTTTCCCGGCATAATCAGCATATAACACCCATTGGTCATTAACTTTATACTGGATTCTCATATCATGAAGAAGCCGGTTAAATAAAACCGCGCTGTACCCATAATCTTTTGCAATCTGAGTGACCAGAACAGATGAGGGGGAATTCATGATCAGATCCAGATAAGCAGCTTTCGGTGCCATATCTTCCAGAAGCATCTGCTGTTTGATCAGCTGGTCGCCAAGCTCCGTACATTGTTCCTGCAATTTGGCTATCTGGGAATTGGCCAGCTGTAATGCTCTTGCCATCACCTGTTCCGGCTGATTCCATGCTTTTTCCAGCTCCAGAAAATACTGGCGATACAGTTTTCCTTTCTCATTTCGAAGGAGCATACAGATGTGTTTTGCCATATCCACCGTAATATAATGATCAACACTGCATCTGCCGCCGGTACTTTTATTCATTTTTGGATAAAAGTCCTGCCCACTCTCAAAACCGAGAGCAATAATACGGTCGATCCAGACACTGTACTGTGTCTTAATACCCAGAGCCTCATACAGTTCTCTGGCACAGATTAAGGGACGGTCATTTTTAACTTCCACTCGCAGCATCGGTATCATAGCATCCGCCTCCTTTTTTCCCGCGCATTTCTTTTTGGAGCTTTGCAATACAGTATCCGATACAGGGGGTATGCTTCCCATAAGGGCAGGTTCTGCAGTTCCCTTCCTCATAATCATTTGGCTCCTTCTTTTCCTCCGGCATCAGGTAATAACATTCCGGCAGAATACAACCTTTGTTTTTGCCCTGCCACCAGTAGCAGTAATCACAAGACTTTGGCTTGTCTTCCAGATACTTTCTTCCATCAATCTTTGCTCCCGGTAATATCGTTTCTTTTCTTCCCATGTTTTTCCTCATCTTTCTGAAATGCATTAAGGGCATTCATGGATCTCCTTTCCGATTTCCACAAATGCCCTTATGCTTCTGGTTCGTCATTATTTTGTTTCTAAGTTACTATTTACGCTTTCTTCTGATTCCAAAAGCGACTCCAAGACCACCGGCACCGATACCGAGCAGGAGCAGCCACAATTTCATATTGCGTTCATCCCCTGTTTTCGGTGTATCAGCCTGAACAGCCGGTTTTGCTTCATCCACCATTGTTACATGCTGAACCTCTCCGGTATCCTTCACTTCAAATTCCACATCATTTGCTACCAGATATCCATCCGGTGCAGTTTCTTCACGAAGTGTATATTTTCCGATCGGGAGCATTTCAATATAATGTGCTTTTTTTGTGGAAGTCCAGCTTTCCACAACCTTTCCATCCTTGTCCAGGATTGTGAGTTTAGCACCAGGAAGTTCCTTCCCTGCAATATCCTGTTTAGAGATTTCCACTTTTGTCACATCATCCTTCATCTGATGCTTCTGAATCTCAGCAGTATTCTCTACGGTAAACTCTATACTTTCTGCTGTCACGTATCCATCTGCAGGCTGCGTTTCTACCAGAGTATATTTCTTACCAACTACCAGTTCTTTGATGACGTGAGCCTCTTCTGTGGAAGTCCACTCTTCAACGGTATTTCCATCCTCATCCACCAGTTTCAGCTTGCAGCCCGGAATTTCCTTTCCACCAGTCAGATCGTTCTTCGTGATCTCAACTGTCGTTGCTTCATCCTCAAAAGTAAGATCGACAACAACAGAATCTTCATTTTCACCGGCATAGGAAACAGTAAATTCCTGTACTTCCTCTGCATTTACAAATCCGGCTGGCGCATATAGCTCTTTTACATAGTATTCAGCATCAATCGGAAGATCTGCCATAAAGGTAATCTTTCCTTCAGCATCAGTTGATTTCAGCTCGATAATCTCATCTGCCTCAATCAGTACTTTTCCGGTGGTAGAAGATTTGATATCCGCTTTGGCATAAAGGCCAAAGACGCCGCCTTCCAGAACACGATCCTGATCTTTTTCCTTTTTCACAAGATTAATGATTACTCTCTGACGGTGATTCTGCCAGTCATCATTATAGGTTACAACCGGTGTATTCTGATCCACATAGCTCAGATCCACATGACGGATTTCTGGATCCAGAACATATCCGTGAGCTGTTCCCACTTCTTTGACATAGTATTTGCCCAGTGGAAGATTACTCAGTTTTGCAATGCCGGTTTCATCTGTCGTAATCGTTGCCACCAGCTCATCTGCCTTATAATAATCTTCGCTGACACCATCCGCAGCCTTGATATCTTCCTCTGCATATACTTCGAAAGTAACATCGGTCAGGCTGCCGGTAATATAATGGAAAATATGTTCCACCACACCTTTGATCTGATCTACAAGAGACACCTCATTCAGGAATTCTCCCTTTTTATTCAGGATTAGTTCTGCAACCGGCACCTCGTCTTTCATTTCCACTTTCTGGATTTCTGCAGTATCTTCAATCGTAAAAGTGATATCATTTGCAACAAGGTATCCATACGGAGCAAATTCTTCGCGAAGTATATAGGTCTCTCCAACGGTCAGACGTTTGATCACATGGGGTTCGTCTTTGGAAGATTCCCAGCTGTCGATGATATTTCCATCCTGGTCAAGTACCTGCAGGTACGCACCATCCAGTTCTTCGCCTGTGGTGATATCGGACTTCGTGATTTCCACAACTGTCGGCTCGTTTTTCTTAACTGCTTTCAACTCAACGGTCTGAATTTCCTGTCCCTGATAAGAAGCATCAAAGCTCAGGATCTCATCAGAAGAAACAAAACCGGCAGGAGCATGAAGCTCTTTCACATAATACTGTCCGAGAGGCAGATCCAGTGTACATTTTGCCTGACCATTTTCATCGGAAGTCATCTCCTGAAGCAGGGTATCTGCTTTTACGATTACCTGGCCATCTTTATTGATAATATCTTCAGCATTGTAGATTCCGAAGACAGCACCCGGTACGACATTTCCATTATCTGCATCCTGTTTCTCGACAGAAATCGACACTTTCTGTCTTTCATTGGTGAAGGACACCTGGTCAAATACAACCGGAGTATTCTGATCTGCATATACAAAAACAGCTTTTTCACTGTTCTCATTATGAACAAATCCTTCCGGCGCTTCGGATTCTTTTACATAGTATTCGCCAAGAGGAAGATTCTTCACATAAGCAAATCCTTCATCATCTGTAGTGATCTCTGCCACAAGGGCATCCTTTGCATAATACAAGGTACGGTTTCCATTTTCATCCACCTGATGATCGGCAGTATAAATATCTTCTGCAGCATATACTTCAAATGTAACGCCTTTCAGTCCACATAGCTCATACTGGAAATCATGATCATAACCGGCAAGAAGTTCTCCCTGTTTGAAAATGGTCAGTTCTCCCTTAACCGGATGATTCTCATATTCCACTTCAATAATGGCATCTTCGCTGGTCGGATCGATCATATAGGCTGTGTTGGTATCTACAGATACTGTCACATAAGCAGAAGACTGTGTATATCCCTCCGGTGCAGTCACTTCTTCGATTCTGTAATTTCCGATTTTCAAATTGTTCGGAAGGATCAGATATCCATTCGCATCGGTAAAATATGATTTGTGAACTTTGGTAGAAGGATAAGTAGTAACCTGCTCGACATATTTCTGATGATCCAGATCATATACTTTAAATTCTGTATTTGCCAGAAGCACACTCTTCTTTGTTTCATCATCTTTCTTGATGATCTTCAGCTTTGCCTCAAATTCCTTATCTAGAAGCACACGCCATACCTGCGGAGTGTCTGGGTGATTCTCATTGATTGTAACGATAAAATCATCCACCGGTTCATAGTTGTGTTTACTGGTTGTTTCTTTTACCACGTATGTTCCATACGGAAGTGGAATAGAGCAGGCATAACCCTTTTCATCTGTAAACATCTCTGTTTTTCCATCTGCTGTGATAACAACTGGATTCGCAGAAGAGAAATCATAAGACCCATCTGCTTTTACTTTCAGATCACTTGCCAGCCAGGCAGAAAAACCAACACCTTTCAAAAGATCGGCATCTGTTTTCCCGTTATTCGCTGCCTTGATAATCTGAAATGGCTGTTTGATCACATCTTCTTTGGAAATTGCTTTTCTTTCTACAACTGGTACATTTGCACCTTCGTAAGAGCAGTCTACCTCATGTTCTTCCTGATCCAGCAGATATCCAACCGGAGGAGTCAGCTCTTTAAAATAATATTTTCCCAGATACAAATTGGAAACCGAAGCCTGTCCGTTTTTATCTGTAGTCAGGGATGTGATCTGGGTTCCTTTCTTATAAAGGACACCTGTTTTCCCATCCGGATGTACAATATCCTCACGTGCAAATAAGCCATAAACAGCACCTTCCAACGTTGCATCACCCTGAGGGGTATTTCCTGTCTCAGCATCCTGTTTATGAAGGGAAATCGTTGCTGTCACTCGTTTATCGGTCACATTCATATTGGATGTTTTTCCAATATTCAATGTTACATTGTAAGCTTTGGCATCAATCGTATATCCTGTCGGAACGGAGATTTCTTTCAAATATACAACTTCCTGTGTCTTCTCAATCGTAACTTTTGATGCACCATTGGCATCCGTTGCCGGCATCTGTTTGATCAGCTGTGTGCATGCAGTATCGCTGTAGATACCATAAACCGCACCGGCCAGAGTATTAGATGTCTCACTGTCTTTTTTCAAGATAGAAATATAACATTCCTTGGTCCATGTTACTTTGAAATCCACATACTTTTCATTTCCGACACCTTCACCAAATACCAGTGCAAGATCCTGTGTGGAAGATCCTGTCGTTATCTTATAGGCAGAATACTCTTTATCAATGCTTCCTTTCATCTTTGAAGAGAATGAAGCACTCACATCCTCAGCCTGAGATAGTGGGGCAGTAAGATAGAACTGTGTTCCACCGCAGATTTCAACACTCGCACCTGCCGCACTGGTTTTGCCGGTAGTCACATTCACAAGCTTTACTCCCTGTGGAAGTTTAAAGGTAATGGTCTGCAATTCATCTGCTTTGAATGTAATCGTCTTTGTTCTCTGGATATTTCCTTCCACATAAGCTTTCACATCACTATCAGAAAAGCTCATATCCACATCCGGGATATCCGGCATATTGATACAGTAGTTATAAAGTTCCATGGCGAGAGACCGTCCGGTTGCATTGGTACCGGAATCCCAGTCACTGGATCCGTTGGCATAAGCTGCCGCAAGGTGTGTGATAATAAATCTCTTTCCGGCAGAGAAATCCGGGTGTTTTTCATCAAAGAATCCATTCTCGTCACTGGCTTTTGTTCCATAGTAACAAACCTTTGCCAGAGTCTTGCCATCAGATAATTTTGTAATAGAGTACGTACCATCATCCGGTCCATTCTTAGATGGCTGAACACAATATGCTGTCGCTTTGATTCCACCCCAGGACACATAATATGGTGCTGTAATGTAAGAACCTAATCCATAATCAGCATAATGATACCAACTGCCTCTTGTAATAGATACGGACTGGCTACCGGTTTCTGCAGCCGCTAAAAGCATCGGCATTTCAAAAGTGACCATTTCTCCGGCTTCCAGTTCATTTAAGGCAATTCCCTGATCTACCGCCTCTTCCATAACTTCTGAAAGAGTAGTACCAGTTTCCGGATCAACCGTTTCCTGGTTTTCCGTTGATTCAATCTCTGCATCAAATTCTTCCTCGGTGATTTCTTCCCCGGTAACCTCTGTTTCTATCTCAGCTTCTGATACAATTACTGCTTCATCCGTTTCCAGCTGTTTCATTTCGGAAGAATCCGTTTCCGATTCATCATCACTATCCTCAGATTCTTCTGTTTCCCCGTTACCGGAATCCTGATCCGAAGAACTATCCGAATTCACAGTAGTATCAGCTTCTTTTGAAACATCTTTTACCGTAATGTTTCTGCTGATCTGATACACCGGATGATCTGTTTTCTGGGGTTCAACAGAATATACCGTTTTATAGGTATCTGCATGATCCGTAGAAAACTCTTTCCCTTCTTCATTCTGGGCTGCCATGAGCTTCACTTTGGCTTTTTCACTGTCCGGGATCTCAATTCCAGAAAAGTCTGCTTTTACATTGAATCCAGATCCAACCGTTACTTCGATATCTCTGGCAGTTACCACTTCATCCTGATCCAGCTGATCTTTAATTTCCTCGTAATAAGGGATTCTACTGTCAGCTTCATCTGCGGGAGCAGCATAAGCAATTACCGGAGAAAGGGCATTGGTAAACAGTGTAATAGCTGTCAGCATACCTGATACAATTCTCATTGTTTTTCTTTTAAATTTCATGTTCTCATCCTTTCTTATTTGTCTATATACGAAATGTTGCAGTGTAAAATTTCATATCACTTCATTTTCCTCACATCCTCCTCTCGTTTCAGATTTGTACTATTTGGGACAGTCAGCACTCACGCAGATCTCGTGATTTCTGAGATAACAGCACAAAGATGTGGCGGTATTCACAAATCTCTGTAAACACCGCCACATGGTTTCTACTGTCATCCTCCGATTTGGATTCAGACAAATAAATATTCTATTTTGAGCATTTTCCTGTTTTCATTCCCAGACCCGTTCCTGTTTCGGTTTCCATATTTCCGAAACGTATGCTCTGGCCAGATACGCGAAAGATGCATATTCAAGCCAGGTATCATTCTGGGCAGGCTATGAAGTTTTCAAGGTACGTCGGAAATAAATCCTTATACCTATCCAAAGATTCAGAGCCTCTTATACAACATGGATTGAAAATTATTTTTTATTTCTTTTTCTTTTGACATCACTTGGATTAACTTGCATATAGTTACGGATAATCACAAGTGCTCTCTGGATCAGTCCACTAGCTGCCTGCTGAGAGATTTCGAGATTCTTTGCAATCTCAGCCTGAGATGCACCTTCACAATAATATGCAATTACTGCATATCTCTGTCGTTCATTCAAAAGATCTGAAATTTCTCTCATCATTTCATTCCAAAGCACTTTTTCTGTCATATCAGGTACACAACGGGCTTTGATACTAAAGAAATCATTCTCCTCAATATCAATAGAAATCACTTTATGATTTGACAGAATTCTCCGTCTGCTGTCTTCTACACGATCCATACCAACCATCAGCGGTAAGATGTACCAGTTTTCGTTTTCAAAAAAGTCTGCTCCAAAAGCATCTTTTCTGCCATCTACCGCGCTGTAATCATAGTCCTTACATTCATGTAAGCGAAAAACAGTTCTATGTCTTCCCTCTTCATACAAAACATATCCGTTATCATAAACACTGATTTCCACACCATCTTCGATAATTTCTTTTACAACAATTTCTGCTCCGCTATTCACTAACTCAGCTTTTCCCAGATACACTTTTTCCTCATCTGCAACCGGAACTCTCTCTTTTAATTCTTTTAATGTCATCATATGGACCACCTTTCTGCCTTGCGGCTACGGGTGATCCAGTCTGCATTTGTTTGGAATATAAAAATTGGTAGCGGAAACAGTCCCGAACCAACCCGTTTTTTTTAAACGGGAGTCCGCGACTCCACAGCTACCTTTTTCTCTGATGTGTTCTACCTCCTTATTCTCTTTTCATTGCATAATAAACAACTTTTTGAGGCCTTTCATTTTTACAGATATTCTGTTTTTCATATTTTTCCTGTGTTTTCAGAATAAAAAAATCCCTCTATTTATCCAAAGTCTCAAGGGTTCTTATACAACATGGATCTTGAAAAAAATAAAAAAACCGGCAAAACAAATGCACATGATCGTACAGAATCGAAAATGATTCCATAGACCAGTTACAAATGTTTTGCCGGGCTCTTAATGATTCCAGTCAGATTCAGCTCCTTGACAAACTCTTGATATCCGGTGCAGTCTTGATGGTTCCAGCCAAATTCACCGCCCTGCCGGATATCTCATTCTTATTCACTTTTATGATTTCTTTCCGGAAGGATTCATAAACTTCCTGGAATAAACGGACATCCTTTCTTTCAACTGTTCATCCCGGATGACCAGAGGACGGACAGAGACAATATCATCTTTTACCAAAACTTCCAATGTACTCCTGCATTTTTTGCAATCCACTTCTGAATCACTCTGTGCACTTTTCTCCAGAAATGCTCCACAGACAGAGCAGTGTACGTGCCATTTAATATTACCTGATCCCATAGGCTTCCTCCTTTAAGCAATAACATATGATCTTTCATTTATTACTCAACGGATCCAAGGGAAATAAAAATCCGCCTTATGAGCATCATGGTTGTCCATTCCGTAAGCGCCAAAGCTGCGCGGGCAATCACGATTTCCATATTCAGACTGGCTTTGACAATCTGTTGTTTTCATTTCCGCTTCCTGTCAGCTCCCACTCGACGCCGGTTTTGCGGAAACTTCCACAAAAATAATTAACAGGGTTCTTCTAATATTTCAAACACATTTCCAGACAGATCTGTAATATCTGAAATTGGTATCTCCGTATCTCCAATCCGGAGATGAATCTGCAGATCAAAGAATTCCACAGTTCCTTCAATGGTACAATGCTTTCCTTTTCCCGGAAATTCCATACTCTCGACAAAATATGTTGCCTGAATCCACATACCTGTAGAAAGATACTGTAACTTTCTATCCAGTTCCTGCTTCTTTTCCTCAGACAGTTCCTTTCTGGGTTCATAAAGGATCTCTTTTTTCCGAACCGACTCTTCAAATCCCCGAAGAGCAGCAAACGGTGAAAACTGCTTTGCCCGGTGTCCCACATCCATCTTTCGCCGGTTGGATACCGGTCTTGGCATATAAATTAATTTTGCATACGCACTTGCCATCATGATCTATGCACCTCCTTATGCACGATGACCGCCAATCTGATTATTTCGTTCTCTGTATGTAGAGCAGTCAAGCAGATTAGCTCCCCGCATAATCGCATTTTTTCCATATCTCTTTTTTACATCCAGAATAGCCTGCTGTAAGTTCTTTTCCTTTTCGACTGCAGCCGGATCTGTAAACAGATCATACTGCAGATATCCTTCCGGCATGACCCGGTTGGCGCAGATCTCGATCCTCCGGATCCCTGTATGACGGTCTGTAATTTTCTGATACAGTTTATCCACTTCATCCATGATAGTGCTGGAACTGTTTGTCAAAGATGTCAGCCGCACGGTCCCATGGGATGAAGGCCGCTCATATCGATGATCATAAGCAATCCAAAGTGTGACAGAGCCAGTGATCAATCCTTTAGACACCAGATCCAGCACAAGAACGTCTGTCATTTCCCGGACAACCACCGCTGCCTCCTCAAAAGAATAATTCCGCATAAGCACCTGCCCGTTAGACAGGCTGTGTTCCTCCGTGTGGTAATTCTTGATATCATGAATATCACAGGACTCCAGACCCCAGGCATGATCGATCAGCAGTTCTGCATCGATTCCAAACATCTTATAGAGCCAATCCTCAGATGTAACAGACGTATAAGCAATATCTCCCATGGTATGGATTCCATAACCGGCAAGTTTCTTTTCTGTTCTGGAACCAATCCTCCAGAAATCACTGAGCGGACGATGATCCCATAACTGCTGTCTGTAGGATATCTCGTTCAAAATACCAATGTGATCCTCCACATGTTTTGCCACAATGTCCATGGCAACCTTTGCCAGATACAGGTTCGTACCGATCCCTGCAGTAGCAGTAATACCGGTTTCTTTCATCACCGCATCCATAAGCTCAACCGCCATTTCCTTTTCTGTCATATGATAAAGGGACAGATAATTCGTCACATCCATAAAACATTCATCAATACTGTATACATGAATGTCCTCTTTGGAAACATACCGGAGATAGATACTGTATATTCTGGCAGAATAATCAATGTACAACTGCATTCTCGGCATGGCTGTAATATATTCAATACCTGCTGGAATCTCATGGATGCGGCACCGGTTCTTCACCCCCAGCTTCTTCATAGCCGGAGTAATAGCCAGGCAGATCGTAGACTGTGATCTTGTCGGATCCGCAACGACCAGATTTGTCTTAAACGGATCAAGGCCTCTTTCTACACACTCGACGGACGCATAGAAGGACTTCAGATCGATACAGATAAAAGACTTCTGACGTCCCATTTTTTTCACCTCTTTTGCACGAAATTGCCTATTTTCTCTTCTAATTGCTTCTTCCTGCGTCATTTATTCACATTCCAGATGCAATAATACAACTGAAAATCCGCTAAAATAGGCAATTTATAAGAGATTAATATTGACATTATAGGAAATATTGTTTATATTATATGCAAGTAATTGCTTATCTGTTGTGATTCACATTATAGGTAATCAATTTCGCATTGTCAAGAGTTAACTTGCGTATTTTAGGAAATTACTTTCCTGCTTTTGCTCCGGGATAAGTCAATCAGCCTGAAATAGCTTAGAAATGAGGTATTGTTATGACATTCGGTGAGAAAGTAAAAACATTGAGAAAAACGAAGGATATGAGTCAGACCCAACTGGCCCAGGCAATTGGTGTATCCTTAAGAACGGTAGGCGGATGGGAGAAAGAAGGACGTTATCCAAAGCAGCATGAACTTTATCAGAAACTTGCGGATACTCTGGGATGTGATGTTTCTTATCTCATGACAGAAGAGGAATCCTTTATTACAGAAGCCACAGAACAATATAGATCCAGAGGTGCGAAACAGGCACAGCAGATTCTGGAACAGGCAGCCGCCATGTTCGCCGGTGGAGAATTATCCGATGAAGATAAAACCGCTTTCATGGATGAGATCCAGATGCTTTATCTGGATTCCAAAAGACGTGCCAAGAAGTTTACACCGAAAAAGTATCTCAATGAAAAGTAAGTGTCCTTTTTATTGTACAGCATTTGGAGTACATTATACTTGTGGGGAACTCTCCGCATCTTTGAGATAACGGATCTTTTGAGGTGATTTATTTGGGAAATAGTTATATCTACGCAAAAGTGGAAAAACTGGTCAAACGCTTTAAGACCAGAGACCCTTTTGAACTTCTCGACTGCATGAACGTCGTAGTCGGAGAAACATCGAATTATAAGAAATTAAAAGGTTACTGCTTCATGAGCTGCCAGACGATCTATGTCATGATCAGCAGTTTCCTTTCTGAAGAAGAGCAGCGCATCGTTGCTGCACACGAACTGGGGCATATCATCCTGCACCGGTCACAGCTGAAAATGGCTCCCATGAAGGATGATGTGCTTTACAATATGATGGATTCTACAGAATATGAAGCCAATCTGTTTGCTGCAGATCTTCTTCTCGAAGACGACGATGTGGCTGAAATGTCCAAGAACGAAGACCTGAATTATTTTGGATTCTGTAGCAGCCTGAATGCCAGCCCGGAACTCATGAGCTTCAAGCTCTACAGCCTGATGAAACGCGGGCAGGCTTATCATATGCCGATGGAGATACAGAGTAATTTTCTGGCGAAATAGAATAAGAATTAAACAAATCGGAATTTATCAGAAAATGAGGAATAGTTGAAATGGAGGCGCTATAATAACATGAAGATTGAAGGGAACCAGAAAGAACTGGATGCAATGGTAGAATTTCATAAGGGAAACCGTGTCGAGGGGCTGAGACTGCAAGAAGAATTTGCAGCGGAATTTCGTAAGGAGTATAAAGACAAAGATCACTGTCCTTGCCTGAAAGCCTGTCGTTATCACGGAAACTGTAAGGAATGTGTAGCAATCCACAGAGCACATCAGGAACATGTTCCTAATTGTATGCGACCATTGATTAATAAAAAATTGAAATTGATGTCAGAATTAACAGAGCATACCTTGGCAAATGAAATAGAAGCTCCACATGAGATTTTAAGAAAATAGGCAAGTCAAATTCAAGTTTACAGAACTGAATCAAAAGAGCTCGAAGGAGCTCTTTTTCCTTTTTTATAATAGTATCATTATGGTATAATAGAGACATTAAAATCGGAAGTTGGAGGATACACGCATGAAAATTGTAATCATTAATGGAAGTGCCAGAAAAGGAAATACGCTGGCAGCAATCAATGCATTTATAAAAGGAGCGTCAGAAAAGAATAAAATTGAAATCATTGAACCCGACAAACTCAACATTGCACCATGCAAGGGATGTGGTGTCTGTCAATGCTCTAAGGGATGCGTCGATAAGGATGATACAAATTCTACAATTGATAAAATTGCTGCCGCAGATATGATTCTTTTTGCTACACCAGTTTATTGGTGGGGAATGTCAGCACAATTGAAACTTATCATTGATAAGTGCTACTGCCGTG
>NZ_JBQHWS010000086.1:0-15680 GCF_052063845.1 Blautia sp. HCP3S3_D9 | reverse complement strand
GATGCAGATCCATTGGAAGGAAACGAGCCGGTGCCATATCAGGAAGCCATCGCAGAAAAGATTGCGGAGGTCAACCGGCTCAGTACACCCGGCCATGAGCCAGGAAACCTGATGGTGCATTTTCACGGAAGCGACAGTGTCCGGGAAAAAGTAGAATGTATCACGATGGGGGTAAAAGAGCAGGATGGCGTTTTATATGGCTGTGCCAGCCTGACGCTCCGCAAACCTCTGACACCAGGGGAATATGTCGAGCTGGAAGGGTACCTGCGGGGCCAGTACAGCGATGGCTGGGGAGAAAGTCTGGAACAGAGGGAAATCAAAGTAGACGGCGGTGAGTTATACCTGCATTTTTATGTTGGTGCAGGCTCGGAATTTTTGATACAGGTGAAAGCATCGGAAAATGGCGTACAGGAAAAACAACCGGAACAGAAGCAGCTCCGTCCAAAACTCAAACTTTTAGGGCATGACGGAAATATTTTCTCCATCCTTGGGGATGCTGCAAGACTCCTTCGACGTGCCGGAATGTCTGGGCAGGCCAACGAGATGGCAGACCGTGTCTATAAGAGCGGCAATTACTATGAAGCACTGGGGATCATCAGTGAATATGTGGAAACTGAACTGTCGAACCACCGGGAACAGACTGGAACGCCAAGAAAAGAAACCGTGAAAAAAGAAGCACCGAAAAGAGAGGATACCTGCCGATGAGCAGTTCCATAAAGAAAAGCACTTCCAGAGAAATCTGGAAAATAAGCGACCGAAAGGATGATGCCTATGGGAAATACCCTGAAACTTGAAGATCTTTTAAAACCGGACTGTGTGCCGGATGAGTCTGCCGGAGGGGAGAACTGGTGTATCCTGCATGGGGATACCTTAAAACTGGTTAAAGGATTCCAGCCGGGGATCTTTGATGCAGTTGTAACCGATCCGCCCTATGCGTCCGGGGGAACCAAGCAGAACGAACGCAACCGTACCACCAACCAGAAGTACAGCAGCATGAAAGCAGAGAATGCCCTGCCGGACTTTGATGGGGATAATAAAGATCAGCGTTCCTGGACCCATTGGATGGCAGAATGGCTGTACGATGTGCGGAAAGCCTGCAAGAGAGGGGCTCCGATCTGCCTCTTTATTGACTGGAGACAGTATCCGTCCATCACCGATGCCCTCCAGTGGGCAGGGTGGATCTGGAGAGGAACTGCCGTCTGGGACAAGGGGAACTCCCGTCCACAGAAAGGCAGATACCGCCAGCAGGCAGAATATATCGTGTGGGGAAGCAACGGCCCGATGCCGATCAACCGCCCGGTGTCCTGCCTTCCGGGGGTGTTCCGCTATGGAAATCCCCAGAATCGCATCCATGTGACCGAAAAGCCGCTCCAGCTGATGAAGGATGTCATCCAGATCTGCGAGCCGGGCGGCCTGATCTTAGACCCGTTTGCCGGAGCTGGTACTACCATCCTTGCGGCGGCAGAGTCGGGCTATCAGGCAGTCGGCATTGAAGTGACCGATGCGTATTATAAGCTCGGAAGCGACCGTGTCCGCATTGCACTGGAAGCCGGGGAAGAAGCGGAAAACAAAGAACCACAGTAGCCGGATGTCTGGCAGACATCTGAAAAAGAGAAGAAAAAAATCCAGATGTCCACAAGACATCCACAGAGCCGGAATGCTTTGTGGGTGTTTCTTTTTAGAAAAACGCCGGGCAGAGGAAAGCTGTCCGGTCAGGAAAGGAGATGGTCGTATTGGAACAGGCACTTGCTTATGTCTGCTGTTCTGCAGAAGAGGGAAAGACCAAAGTACAGCGGTACTGCCGGAAGATCTACGAACTGGGATATGTGCCGATCTGCCCGCAGTACAGTTTTTCCCCATTCCTTGATGACGAGGATGCAGAGGATATGCAGGCCATGCGGAGAATGTCCCACCAGATCTTAAGGCGGTGCAGGATGGTGGTCGTCTGCGGAAAAGAGACCACCGGGACGATGAACACGGAGATCAGCATGGCTGACAGACTCCATATCATCTGCACCACACTGGATGGGTTAAGCAAAATCAAGGAAAACGAGTAATTCAGAGAAAGAGCAGGTTCAGAGGGGACGAAGCAAAATGCGACTGGTTTTGCAAGCATAGCGTTTGGATATCCAAACGCACTTTGGGGAGAACCCCAATCCCCCATATTGAACCGTAAACAGACGAAAGGAGAACAAAATAATGTTAGGATTTATACTTGGCACAATGACTGGAGGAGTAATGGGCGTTTTTGCAATGTGTCTTTTCATAGCTGGAAAGCGGGAGGATGAGGCACTGGAGCGGTGCCGGATGAAACCAAAGGAGATCATCGACCACGGTGCATGCATCTGTTTTGTAGACGGCAAAGGACAGGAACTGTTCCGGCTCTCAGACGGGGAGAGCCTTGTGCAGAATGCCCCAAATGGAGAACGGAACGTATCCACCTGCCACTATCTGGATGCCGATTCTGCCATGATCGATGGAAAGAAATGGAACCTCCTGGAATTCGCAAAAGAGATGGAAAAAAGAGGGATCATGATCGCCCCGATGGAACTGTGCCAGGTACCGGAAAGGGGGTGAGGCCTATATGAAGAAAAAGATCATTGCTGCAGCGGTAGCCATTGGCGTGCTGACAGGCTTCCTGATCTGGAAAAACCGTGAAATGTAAGGAAATAATCAATACCCCGTTGGAAAGCAGGTGAAGAGATGAGAAAAAGAAACCATGTGATACCAGTCCGCCTCAATGCAAAGGAGCTGCGTTTTCTGGAAGAACAGGTAGAAAAAAGCGGCCTGTCCCGCGAGGAATATATCCGTTCTATTGTCATGGGCGGTGAAGTCCGGGCAAGACCCTGTGAGCATCATACGGAGCTTTTACGGAAAGTATCCGGTCTGTGCAACAATGCCAACCAGCTTGCCCATGTAGCCAATGGCTGTGGGATGGCCGGGGAAGAGAGTATCCGGGAAATGCTCCGCATGACGAAAGAGACATGGAGGCTGGTCAAAGAGGAATGGTAGTCAATGGCATACACCAGTATCATCCCGGTCAGCCGTCTGGACAATTCCATCACTTACATCCGAAACAAGGATAAGACCACCAAGAAAGGGCAGAGTGCCGGCTCTCTGGAAGAAGCCATTGATTATGCCATGAACCGGGACAAGACGGAGCGTTCCGTTTTTGAGGATGCTATCGGCTGTGTCTGCGAAACTGCTTATCAAGATATGGTAGCTACAAAGAAACGATACCACAAGATGGACGGAGTACAGGGATACCATCTGGTGCAGAGCTTCGCCAAAGGGGAAGTTACCCCGGAACTGGCCCACCAGATCGGAATGGAGCTGGCAGAAAGACTCCTTCAGGGAAAATACGAAGCAGTCATCACCACCCATCTGAACACGGAGCATTACCACAACCACATCGTGTTTAATTCGGTGGGCATGGAAGATGGAAAAAAGTACCACAGCAACAGCTGGAGTTACTATGAGGATGTGCGGAAAGCTTCGGATGCCTTATGCCTGAAATACGGCTTATCTGTCATCGAGCCGAAAAACGGCAAAGGGAAATCCTACGCCCAGTGGATGGCAGAACAGGACGGAAAGCCGACCTGGAGAACCTCGATCCGTCTGGATATCCGGGATGCGGTGGCAGAGAGCTTCACCTGGAAACAATTTCTGGAACAGATGAAACAGAGGGGATACCAGTGGAAGCTGAACCGGAAATACATTGCATTAAAAGCACCGGGGATGGAACGGTATATCCGCTTGCGGAGCCTTGGGAAGCATTACTCGGAAGAGAGCATCCGGCAGTGGATCTTACAGCCAAAGAGCAGGACACCTGCTGGAAAAGAAAGAACTTCCCAAACCCCGAAAAAGAAGTTAAAAGGGATACAGGCCCTGTACTATTCCTATCTGTACCAGATGGGTGTCCTAAAGCAGAAGCCGAAAAGGATCTCCCCGGTGCTCCGGGCAGATATCCGAAAACTGGATGCCAGGATCGAGCAGATGGAATTCCTCCAGAAGCATCAGATCACCACCCGTGAAGAGCTGGTGGCATACCGAACCCCGTTGGAAGAACGGGTACAGGCACTTGCGAAAGAGCGGAAGCGGCTGTACCGGAGCGAGCCGGACAGTGCCAGAATCAGTCAGATCACCGAAGAACTGAAGCCACTTCGGAAGGATATCCGCATTTGTATCCGGATTGAACAGCAGTCCAAGGAGATGGAAGAGCGGATGCGTCTGGCAGAGCAGATCCAGAGACAGGCAGAACAGGAAGAAGAACAGACGGAGAAAAACAGACAACCGAGAACAGAAAGCAGGTGAATGATATGAATTATGGAGGCGATGCGGCGGACCAGATCGTCCGGTATTCCCTGGACGGCGTGGACCACGGGCTCAGGCTTTCGGGTACGCTGGCAAAGCATCTGGCGGTATTTGTTGCCGCCGTATTAAAAGACCAGAAGAAAACAAGGGGCAGAACCCGGATGGTACGGATGCTAAAGGAGAACAAGCCATTGAAGTTCTTTACTGTGCCATCCGACCGCCTGAGAGAATTCTGCAGTGAGGGCAGGAAACGGGGACTGCTCTATGTGATCATTCGGGATAAAAAGAACCCGGAGATGAGCGAGGTCATGGTCTTTGCGGATGACGCAGCCAAGGTCAACCGTGTCATGGATAAGATGAACCTGGATTTCGTAAGAAGCGAAGTCGGGGAAGCTGTCCATGAGGTAACCGAAGGAATGGAAGCACCGGAAACCGGAGCGGTACAGGAAACCGGAGCGGTACAGGAAACCGTACAGATGCCGGAGGGTGAAGTGCAGTTCGAGATCAGTGATCTGGATGAAGCATTCCAGGTCGGTGACATGGATTTTTCCGAAGGGGAAAAGAAACAGAACCATGATGGAAAGGAGTTTTCCGAACCGGAAAATTTTATCCCGGTGCAGGAAGAGGGGGAAGAGAATCTGTCCGGATCTTCCTTGCACAGCAGAAATATTTCTACCGGGCAGGAAAACGGGACTGATGGAGCAAGACAGAAGGAACAGGAACGTCCCAGTGTCCGCCGGGAGCTGGAGGACATCAAACGGGAGAAAGCAGAGGAATCCCAGAAGCGGAGCCGGGAAAAGAACCGTGGACCAAAGAAAACGCAGAAGAAAGCGAGAAATAAACGAAAGACGAAAGCGAGGTAGAAGATGGACCTGACAAAATTTTTAGGGCAGGACACCCAGGAAGTGTCCGCCCAGCGGTTATCCAAAGAAGAATATGCCGCACAGAAAAAGCAGGAGAGGGAAGAACTCTGGGGCATGATCGATGGAAAGGCACAGGAGGTCTTCCAGAATGGGGACTCCTTAAAAGGCTTCCTTGATTTTATGGGACAGTGCAAGCCGCAGAGGACAGACAACCTGTTCCTGCTCTACGCACAGAACCCGGAGATCCGGCAGGTCAAGACCTTCGAAAAATGGAAGGAAGAAGGCAAGGTCGTCAAGACCGGAAGTAAAGGATACAACTTTATTGTCGGTCAGGAATACGAAAAGGACGGCGTCATCCAGCAGGGATATTCCATCCAGAAAGCCTATGACATCAGCCAGATCCGCACCAAACAGCCGGAAGAGCCGGAGCCAAAACCGATGGACCAGCTGATGGAAGCTCTGCTGACCGACAGCGAGGTCAGAATCCAGATCGCAGACAACCTGCCGGATAAGGTGCAGGCACAGTACATTCCAAACAAGCGGACGATTTATGTCCGAAACGGCATGAGCGAAAATGCAACGTTCCATTCCATCAGCCGGGAACTGGCGTATGCATCCCTGGACCACCACGATGGAAGCTACAGCCGGGCAGGGGTATCAGCACAGGCTTATTGTGCGGCGTATGTGACAGCACAGAAATACGGTGTGGATGTCTCCGGCTTCTCCTTTGATAAGGTTTGCGAGATGCAGGCATTCGGACAGAAAGACCCTAAAGACTTACGTTCCTTTATCCAGGACGTAAAGAGTGCAGCATATTCTATTGGCAAACAGGTAGACCGTAACCTTGGCAAAAGCGAACAGGAATTTATGCCCGATGAATTTGCCGTCCCGGAGGAAAAAACAGAGAAACCAGCCAAGAACAAAAAGTCCCCGGAACGCTGATAAAAAAAGGGCACTGAAAAAGTCTGATTCCAAAAAAGAATTGGGCTTTTTTTAGTGGCCCTGTTATAATAGAATCATGAGGAAGGAGGTTCTGTCATGTTGAAAGATCATTCACAGTTACAACTATCATTATCACCCTATCAGGGAATTTACGATGCAGTCATTCCAGCGAATCATCTTTTGCGTAGAATTAAAGAAAACATAGATTTTAGCTTTGTAAATCCAATGCTTCGTAAACAGTATTGTGAAAATTTGGGGCGCCCGGCGAAGGAACCAGAGATGATGTTTAAACTACTTTTCCTGAAAAAACTGTACGATCTGTCCGATGAAGCACTGATTAGTAGTGCCCAAACAGATATGGCATATAAATTTTTCCTTGATCTGGATCCAGAAGCAAAAATGATAGATCCCAGTCTTCTGACAAAATTCAGAAAAACCCGCATTACGGAAGATATCCTAGAGGAAATGCTGAAAGAAACAATCCAGCAGGCTCTTGACAAAGGGCTGATCAAATCGGGTACTATTATTGTGGATTCCACCCACACAACGGCATCTGTCCGTGCGAAATCCCCCACACAAATCCTACGGGATATGAGTAAACAACTTCGGAAAGAGATTTATAAAAATGCTTTTGACTTATCAGAAAAATTTCCGGAGAAACCATCTTTGGAAGCAGGGTTGGACGAAGAGATCGCCTATACAAAGGAACTGCTTCAGGTTCTGGATGAAGGGATAGAATCTTGTGGAAACCAAAAGATACAGGAAATTTCTAAAAAGATGAAAGAGTTACTTGAAAACGAACAGATTAGAGAGATTCGCTCCAAAGATGATAAAGATGCACGGTTTGGTCACAAAACAGCGTCCAGTACGTTTTATGGGTATAAGAATCATCTTGCAATGACAGAAGAACGTCTGATTGCCGGGATAAGTGTAACAAATGGAGGAGCACCAGACGGACAGGAATTACCGCAATTGATAGAAGAAGCACAAAAAAATGGGATAAAAGTAACAGAAGTTATAGGGGATATGGCATATGTCAGCGATGATAATCTGGAAGCCTGTGGAAAAGAGATTGCACTGATTGCCCGAACGAATACAGCGGTAGCGGCCGCTGCAAATGGGAAACTTGAAGAAGGTTTCTGTTTCAATAAAGATGCAGGGATGTTGCAATGTCCTGCCGGAGAACTTTCTACACGTGTAGAAAAAAGGGCAGCCAAAAACGGAAACACCTATTTAAGATATATATTTAGCAAAGTTAAGTGCCGGAAATGTCCGCAAAGAGAAAATTGCCATGTAGGGAAATCAAATGCAAAAACACGAAGTTATAGCATCACGCAAGTAAGCGAGAAGAACTTGGAAAGGCTTAAATTTGAAGAAAGTGAATATTTCCAAGAGAGAATAAAGATCCGGCACAGGATAGAAGAAAAGAATGGAGAATTAAAAGAAGCCCACGGTTTGCGCAGAGCAGATTCAAGAGGGCTATTTGCTATGCATCTTCAAATGTATTTTACGGCATTTGCAGCAAATGTAAAACGAATTGTAAGATTAGAGGAATTGGCTATGGGGTAAACCATAGCGTTTTTTTGTAATATAATTAGAAATTACAAGAAAAATTATAAAAGAAGAACTCCCACCTTAAAAAAATGGGAGTTTTTCAGTGCCCTTATAAAAATGGGCTTTTCCGGCTCTTTTGCAGTAGCTTTCCGGGAGAAAGTGTGGTATGTTGTGGTTGAGAAAAAAGAGGAAAAAAGGAGGCTCGCCTATGACAAGAATGCGATATGTAAAGATGGACCGGATCATGAACCACATGCTGATCCATGCACTCCGGGAAGTGTTCCGGCAGGAAAAAGAACAGGGGCTTCCGGTGGATACCACACGGGATCTGGTTCTGAAACTGGCAGAGCAGGAAGAGGGAAAGCTCTACCTGACAGAAGCCGAACACAGCAAATCCGTGGAAGCCTTAAACCAGCTCCGGGACACATACCTGAAAAACGGACGCTATTCCGATGGGATCGACAGCGTCCTCTTAAAGATCATGAAATCCAGATACCGCCGCCCATGCCGTGGACGGGGAAGGTGAAGAAAGGATGTGGTACGAATATATAGAAATATGACACCAGAAAGAATAGAATCCATGCGGAGAAGATATCCATCGGGAACGGAAGTCACCCTGAACAGCATGGAGGGGGAAAGCCACATGCCACCCGGTTTAAAAGGTAAGGTGGATATGGTAGACGATGCAGGGCAGATCCACGTAAACTGGGAGAATGGAAGCAGCCTTGCCCTCGTTCCGGGAGTGGACAGCTTCCACATCACGGATCTGCCAAGAGCAGAGAGGCCAAAACAGCAGCGGTCCCGGTAACAGGAAGCCGGAAGTCAGACTGGGTGATCTGGCTTGCCGGACTGCCCGTCATCTGGTGGGCAGCGATTCTGATTGCGGATGCCATCCAGCCGGGAAGGAACCTTTTCGAGCTGATGGAGGTTCTCACCGAAAAGCTGAACCATCCGTTCCAGCTTCATTATACGGAATATACCATCAAGTCGGTGCTGGTCTGCACGTTACTTTACGCAGCCGGGATCGGCATTTTTTATTCCAGCCAGAAGAACTACCGCAGAGGGGAAGAGCATGGTTCCGCCAGATGGGGCGATGCACGGCAGATCTGTAAGAAATACAGCCAGAAGCCGTACTCCCAGAATATCCTGTTAACCCAGAACTTCCGCATCAGCCTGGACACCCACAAGCACCGAAGATGTTTGAACATCCTTGTGGTGGGTGGTTCCGGTGCAGGAAAATCCAGAGGCTTTGCCCTGCCGAACATCATGCAGTGCTGCTGTTCGATGGTCATCACCGACCCAAAAGCAGAACTGCTCCGAAAGACAGGCGGCCTGCTGGAAAAGAAGGGATATGAGGTGCGTGTCTTTGACCTCATCAATCCCGACACATCTTTTTGTTACAATCCATTCGAGTACGTCCACGATGACAAAGACGTGCTCCGTCTCATTTCCAATCTGATACAAAACACCACACCCAAAGGTTCCCAGTCTTCCGATCCTTTCTGGGAGAAGAGCGAGACCGCACTGCTTCAGGCACTGATGCTGTATCTGCTTCACGAAGCTCCGCCGGAAGAACAGAACTTCGCCATGATTATGGAGATGTTAGGTTCTGCCCAGGTAAAAGAAGAGGACGAGGACTACGAGTCCCCTCTGGATATTTTGTTTGACCGCCTAGAGATGCGGGACCCGGACAGCATTGCCGTGAAACAGTACCACATTTACAAGCAGGCGGCAGGAAAGACCGCCAAGTCCATCCTGATCAGTGTCGGTGTCCGTCTGGCAGCCTTCAACCTGCCGCAGATTGCCAAGCTGACCAATACCGATGAACTGGATCTTTCCAGCATGGGCGAAAAGAAAGTAGCCCTTTTCTGCTGTATCCCGGATGCAGATACGTCTTTGAACTATCTGGTAGGCATGATCTACAGCCAGCTTTTCCAGACGCTTTATTACATGGCAGACCGTGTGCATGGCGGTGCCCTTCCGGTTCCGGTCAACTGCATCATGGATGAGTTTCCAAACGTATCCCTGCCAAACGAGTTTGAGAAGATCCTGGCAACCTGCCGATCCCGTTCCATTTACTGCAGCATCATCATCCAGAACATGAGCCAGCTAAAAGCTCTGTTCAAGGACTCGTGGGAGAGTCTGGTAGGCAACTGCGATGAGTTTTTATACCTGGGCGGCAACGAAAAAGAGACACACAAATATGTATCAGAATTACTGGGAAAAGAGACCATTGACACAAACACCTACGGGCAGACCAAGGGAAAATCCGGCAGCTACTCCACCAACTTCCAGCAGAGCGGAAGGGAGCTGCTGCAGCCGGATGAAGTCCGCATGCTGGACAACCAGAATGCCCTTTTGTTTATCCGTGGGGAGCGTCCCATACTGGATGCCAAGTATGACCTGATGAAGCATCCAAACATCCGGTATACCGAGGACGGCGGTGCCGGCCCGTTCAATTATGCGAAAGCACCGCTGGCACATGACGATTTTACTTTTGACGAAACAAGATATAACGACTACGAACTGCTTCTGGATGAGGACATCATCGGGGAGCTTTTTTGATTGGAGGAATGCCGATGAATTTACTGAAAAATAAGAAACACACAGAAACCCAAAAAGAGACCACACCGCTGAAGATGAAGAGAGGGCAGAAGAAAATGTTTGCCCTGTATGCAGTCATGGTGCTGACTTTCTGCATCGGGGCGACCTGCGTTTACGCCGCAGGCGATCCGCTGGCGGTAGTCAATAACCTGTCCACGTTTATCTTTTCCCTGATCCGAGCCATTGGCCTGATCCTGCTGGGATTTGGTATTGTGCAGGTCGGCCTGTCCTTAAAGAGCCACGATCCAAGCCAGAGGGCAAATGGATTCCTGACACTGGCAGGCGGTATCATCATTACCTTTGCAAAAGAGATCCTGGACCTCATTATGGGTTAGGATCAGAGACCAGAAGGGGAGCCATGCGAAATGCTGGCTTCCCGCTCACTTTTGCAGGATGGGAGGTGAAAATGTTTGAGTGATAACTGGATCGTACAGAATCTAAATTCTGCCTTGCAGACCTGGAGCGATAAGCTGTCTGAGATCTGGACACTGCTGACGCAAAGCCCGGAGAATTTCAAGGGCGGTGCGATCTGGAGCGTGATGACGAACATTAACGGAGGGCTCCGAGCCATCGGGTACGGCCTGCTGGTGTTATTTTTTGCGGCAGGACTTGTGAAAACCTGTGGGAGCTTCACGGATATGAAAAAGCCGGAACACGTAGTGAAAGCCTTTATCCGTTTTGCACTGGCACAGGGAGCCGTCATGTCCGGCATGGAGCTTCTGACTGCGATCTTTTCCATTGTGCAGGGCATCGTGACAAACATCATGTCCCATTCCGGGATGGCAGGTGGAACCGTAACGGAACTGCCCTCGGAGATCGTGGACAAGATCGAAGCGGTGGGGATGTTGGAATCTATCCCTTTATGGATCGTAACCCTGTTGGGCAGCCTGCTGATTACGGTATTGTCATTTGTCATGATTCTGACTGTATACGGGAGAATGTTCAAGCTGTACATGTACACAGCCATCGCACCGATCCCACTGGCAACCTTTGCCGGGGAGCCGACCCAGTCCGTAGGAAAGAACTTTATCCGTTCCTACGCCGGGGTATGTCTGGAAGGAGCCATCATCGCACTGGCCTGCATCATCTTTTCGGTGTTTGCGGCAAGCCCGCCGGCCGTCGGAGATACCAGCCTGTCCGCTGTGACGATTGTCTGGAACTACATCGGGGAGCTGGTCTTTAACTTACTGGTACTGGTCGGGGCAGTGAAGGCATCTGACCGGATCGTAAAAGAAATTATGGGATTATAGGAGGCGAAAAAATGGAAGAACCAAAGACACTGAGCTACGACTGGCAGTATGGCCGGGAGGAATTATTTCTCCGGGTAGACAGTTACATGAACGATGACAATCTCTATATCGGGCTTTACCACATGGAAGATAGATGCCCGGAAAGCTTTGCAGACCTTACGGTAAACCTGCCCTTTGCTCCGCTGGGAGGTATCAATGAAGCCTATATCGACCACAATTTCAGCAAAGAAAAGCTTCGTTTTATAAAGCAGCATAAGCTGGGAACGATACAGTCGGATACCGCATCATCCGGTTACTGCATTTTCCAGAGGGTTGCATTCGACCTGAAAAAACTGGCAGAGCTTGATCCGGAAGGAACAAAAAGATTTATGGAAAGAAATGGCATCCAGCAAGGGGATGCACCAAAACAGAAAACAAAGAAAAAACAGAGATCACAAAGAGAAAGGTAGAAAATGACATGGAAGTGAAAATGAATAAAGAAATCCGAGACTATCAGGAGTCAATGTTCTGGGGCTTAAGTTTCCGGCAGTGCCTTTTTTCGGTACTGGCGATCCTGGCAGCCCTTGGGATTTATTTTCTCACCAGAAAGTATGCCGGGGAACAGGTAACCGGATGGCTGTGTGTGCTTGGGGCGGCTCCCTTTGCAGCCTGCGGCTTTTTTCGTTACCACGGCATGACGGCAGAGCAGTTTGCATGGGCAGTCATCAAATCCGAACTGCTGTATCCGAAACGGCTGGTATTCAAATCAGAGAACCTGTACTTTTCCTGCATGGAAGAGAGCCTGCGGCTGGGGGAAAAAATGATGGGAAACGGAATGGAGCTTCTGGAGAAGAAGCGGACGAAACAGAAGAAACCAAAGAAGCGAAAAGGAAGGGGTGATGCCTTTGATTAAAACCCTGAGTCAGACACTGAAACAGGACAAAGAAAAATTTAAAGTACCGAGGTCTGTCCAGCAGGCGATCCCCATCCGTAAGATCTGGCCGGATGGGATTTTTCAGGTAGAGAATAAATTTTCCCGGACATTCCGGTTTACGGATATCAACTATTCCATTGCCAGCAAAGCGGACAAAACGGAAATGTTTCTGGATTATTCCGAGCTTTTAAATGCACTGGATTCCGGCTGTACGGCGAAGATCACCCTGAACAACCGCAAGATCAATAAGGAAGAGTTTGAGCAGTCCCTGCTGATTCCGATGAAAGGGGACGGGCTGGATGAATACCGGAAGGAGTACAACGACATGCTCCTGTCCAAGATCTCCGGTACCAACAACAGCATCTATCAGGAACGCTATCTGACCGTCAGCGTCCACAAGAAAAATATCGATGAAGCCAGAACCTATTTTGCCCGTGTGGGAACGGATATCATCACCCATTTGGCCAAGCTGTCCTCCATCGGGGAAGAACTGGATGCAGAGCAGAGGCTCCAGATCTTCCGGGACTTTTTCAAGGCAGATGTTCCGCAGAGCTTTCCATTTGACATGAAAGCCTTTGCAAAAAAGGGACACAGCTTCAAAGACTGGATCTGCCCGGACACGATGGAATTCCACAATGACCATTTCAAACTGGGTGAGCAGTACGGCAGAGTCCTTTTCATGGAAGATTATGCCAGCTATGTAAAGGATGAGATGATCTCCGAACTGTGCAGCCTTGGAAGAAACCTGATGCTGTCCATTGATATCATCCCCGTACCGACCGATGAAGCGGTGCGTGAGATCCAGAACCGACTGCTGGGCGTAGAGACCAACGTTACCAACTGGCAGAGACGCCAGAATGCAAACAATAACTTTTCTGCCGTGGTTCCCTATGATATGGAGCTGCAGAGAAAAGAGACCAAGGAGATGCTGGACGACCTGACCACCAGGGACCAGCGGATGATGTTCGGCATCCTGACAATGGTACATATGGCAGACAGCAAGAAACAACTGGACTCCGACACGGAAACCCTGTATTCCATTGCAAGAAAGCACCTCTGCCAGATGGCAACCCTGAAATGGCAACAGGTCGATGGACTGAATACCGTCCTGCCGTATGGCCTGCGGAAAATCGATGCCGTGCGAACCCTTACCACAGAGTCCACTGCCGTCCTCATTCCGTTCCATACCCAGGAGATCATGCAGCCGGGCGGCATCTATTATGGGCAGAATGCAGTCAGCAAAAATATGCTGGTGGCAGACCGAAGGAAGTTGTTAAACGGCAACTCGTTCCGACTGGGTGTCAGCGGCTCTGGCAAGAGCTTCTCGGCAAAAGAGGAAATCGTAGACCTTGCCCTTTCCACAGAAGATGACATCCTCATCCTCGATCCGGAGTCAGAGTTTGCTTCTCTTGTGGAAGCCTTAAACGGAGAGGTTATCCGGATCTCGGCAACCTCGGATACCCATCTGAATGCACTGGACATGGACTCTGCCTATGGCAATGACCGAAACCCTCTGATTGAGAAGTCGGAATTTATCCTGTCCCTGTTTGAGCAGCTTGTCGGAGCCGGAAACCTTTCGGCAAAGGAGAAATCCATCCTCGACCGCTGCACTGCCGATGTGTACCGGGATTATATGAGGGGCGGTTACAAAGGGCAGGTGCCGACCTTGAAGGATTTATACCGACAGCTCATGCTTCAGCCGGAGGAAGAAGCCAGAGGGCTGGCCCTGTCTTCGGAACTGTTTATCAATGGCAGTCTGAACACCTTTGCCCAGGAAACCAATGTCAACACGAAGAGCCGTATCATCGACTATGACATCCGGGAGCTGGGCGAACAGCTGATGCCCCTTGGCATGCTGGTCACGCTGGATTCGATTTTCAACCGTGTGATCCAGAACTGGAAGAAGGAAAAAACGACATGGATCTTTGCAGATGAGTTTTATCTGCTGTTCCGTTACGAATACAGTGCGGACTTTTTCTACCGTCTGTACAAGCGTATCCGTAAGTATTCCGGATTTGTAACCGGGCTTACCCAGAACGTAGAGGAACTTCTGAAATCTGATACGGCCCGTCTGATGCTGGCAAACAGTGAATTCCTGATTCTTTTGAATCAGGCCACCACCGACCGGGACGAGCTGGCGGCACTTCTGAATATTTCAGACAACCAGTTATCCTACATCACCAATGTGGGTGCCGGACATGGACTGATCCGCTGTTCCGGGAATCTGGTGCCGTTTGAAAATTCGTTTCCAAGAAATACAAAACTGTACCGCCTGATGACGACCAAGCCGGGCGAAGCGTAAGAGCGGTACAAGCCGGGACTGGAGGTGAGAGATGAAGGATATCAAAACCAAAGAAGTCACAACAAAACCAAAGACCAAAAATCCTGCCTCCAGAATCCCCAAGGAGCTGATGCGGACGGCAATACTGGAGAGCAAGGAAAAATCCCAGACCATCGCAAATGCCAGGGACAATGATATGGGAGAACAATCCCCATCCGAATATGCCAGTGGGAAAGTCACATCCGCAGAGGAATGGGCTGCAAGAAAGACAGGCAGAACCGTAACCGGAGCCGGAAAGACAGCAGCACAGACTTCCTACGAGAAGATCAAACAGAGAGCCGCTGGCAAAAAAGAAGCAGAAAAAGAAGCGGAGAAAGAAGCCGCCAGAGGAACAGGGGACACGCAGGCTGCCGATTCTGCCAGCAGAGACACACCCAGGCAGAAGAGCCGGGAACAGGCGGCTGCAAACGGGAAAATCAAAAGTCGGGAAGCTCAGGAAGCACAGATCCGGGAAGTACAGATCCAGAAAGCCCAGCGGCAAAAGGCGGTTTCAGATGCCGTCAAAACAAAAGAACAGAAGATCCGTGCAGCCAGGGAGACACCGAGAATCCAGAACGGGCAGGAGATAGCAGAAATGAAGCAGTTCTCCATCCGAGAACAGAGCCGGAAGAAGGACGCAAAAGATACAGTAAGGCAGACCGCCATCCGACAGAAACAGCCGGAAACCATTCGGATCAAGGAAAAACCAAGGAAACAGCCGGAGCCAAAAACCATGCAGAAGCGTACCATTAAGACAGCTCCCCAGTCTGCGAAGATCAGCGTCCAGCCAGAGCAGAAAATCCGGGCAGCCAGTTCCAATGCCCTGACCGTCCGGATGCAGAAGCAGATGGAACGAAGGGCAGCGAAACAGGCAGCCAAGAAAGCAGCCATGCAGACTTCCGAGGGAGTCCGCCGGATAC
>NZ_JBQHWS010000085.1:0-15765 GCF_052063845.1 Blautia sp. HCP3S3_D9 | reverse complement strand
AATCATTGTCCCATGGAAGCATTGGAGTTTCTACTTTCTTGTCTCTCACCATCAGGTCGATCACTGCTTCCGCAGCACTCTTACCCTCGAACAGAACTTTATTTACTTCTGTAATGATCGGCATCTCTACATCATATTTCTCTGCCAGTCCTTTGGCAGCTTTCGCAGAATAAACGCCCTCAACTACCATCTTAACTTCATCCATCGCCTGCTGCATGGTGTATCCCTGCCCCATCAGGTATCCCGCTTTACGGTTACGGCTGTGGACGCTGGCACAGGTAACGATCAGATCGCCGATTCCGGATAATCCGTAAAATGTTTCCATACGCGCCCCCATCTTTACACCAAGGCGGGAAATCTCTGCAATTCCACGGGTAATCAGCGCAGCCTTTGTATTGTCTCCATATCCAAGTCCGTCCGCAGTTCCTGCTGCAAGCGCGATCACATTCTTTAACGCAGCCCCAAGTTCAACTCCAAGCATATCCGGTGTTGTATACACTCTGAATACAGGACTCATAAAAATCCCCTGCAGATACTCCGCAGTCTCTCTCTTATGAGAACTCACTACACATGTTGTCGGCAGTCTTTTTCCAACCTCTTCTGCATGGCTCGGACCCGAAAGTACAGATACATCTGCCTGTGGAAGTTCCTGTTCAATGATCTCGCTCAACGTAAGAAGTGTCTTCTCTTCCACACCCTTGGCAACATTTACGATCTTCTGCCCTTCTTTTACAAAAGGTGCCAGACGTTTACAGGTACTTCTGGTATAAGGCGACGGAACAGCCAGTACAGCAACATCCGCATCCCGCAGGCTTCTCTCGGCATCCGTTGTGATATCGATCGGCTCAGGAATCTTTACACCCGGTAGTTTGCTTACATGCTCACGTTTCTCTCTTAATGTAGTAATTTCTTCTCCAAGTGCAGACCAGAGAATAACCTCATGTCCGTTGTTATAAAGAAGAATAGACAGGGCTGTTCCCCAGCTCCCTGCACCAAGTACACTGATCTTTGCCATATAAACACCTCTTTTTATTTATTTTTCTTGCTCAGATAAATCTTGCTCTCTGTTCCGTCAAGCAGTCGGCGGATATTCTTTTTATGTCTGTAAAATGCCAGCACTGTCAGGGCTCCCATAATAACATAGAGTTCTATGGTATGTGTATGGTCCATATGATAAGATCCCATTTGTCCAAACACGATCATACTGACAAATGCAGCAAAATATGCGCTGACTGAACACAGTGAAACATAATGTGTCAGGAAAAATAAGCCAAAGAACACAATTGCACAGATCACAAAAATACGCCAGTCAAACGCAATCACAAGCCCTACTGATGCCGCCACGCCTTTTCCGCCTTTAAAGTTCAGATAAAACGGGAAATTATGCCCCAGAATACATCCTGCTGCCGCATAAAGGCTTAATAACGGCAGGATATCACCGTAAGAATCAGCAAATACTGCCCTGACGATCAGAATCGCAACAATACACTTAAGACAGTCGCACAGAAGATTTAATGCTCCTGCTTTTTTTCCAAGTGTACGCAGCACATTCGTAGAACCAAGATTCCCGCTTCCCTGTTTTCGGATATCAATATGATAAATCTTTCCTAAAATATACGCGGTCTGAAAAAGTCCGCAAACATACCCTATTGCTATACAAGCCAAGCGTTCCATGATTATTCCTTCTCACCTCGTTCACGAATAATGAATTTCAGTGATGTTCCTGCAAATCCGAACGCATCTCTGATCTTATTCTCCAGATATCTTGTGTAGGAGAAATGCATCAGTTCTTTATCATTTACGAAAATTACAAATGTCGGCGGTTTTACAGCCACCTGAGTCATATAATAGATTTTCAGTCGTTTACCTTTGTCAGATGGCGGCTGCTGCATAGCCACTGCCTCAGAAAGGATTTCATTCAGGACACCTGTCTGGATACGAAGTGTCTGGTTCTCGATAACCGCATCGATCGTCTCAAACATTCTGGAAATTCTGAGTCCTGTTTTTGCAGAAATGAATACCAGCTCTGCATACGGCATATATGCCAGAACCTCACGGATCCTGTTTGTATGTTTATAGATGGTCTTGTCATTCTTCTCGATGGCATCCCATTTATTTACTGCAATGATAACGCCTTTTCCTCTCTCATGGGCAATACCTGCAATTTTGGCATCCTGCTCTGTAACGCCCTCAGATGCATCTATCATTACAATCACTACATCTGCACGTTCTACAGCAGTTACCGTACGGATTACACTATATCTCTCGATTTCCTCTTTTACTTTACCCTTACGGCGAAGTCCCGCTGTATCGATAAAGATATAATCTTTTCCCTGCCACTTCACTCTGGTATCTACCGCATCTCTTGTAGTTCCTGCAATATCAGAAACGATTACACGGTCCTCTCCCAGAAGTTTATTTACCAGGGAAGATTTTCCCACGTTTGGTTTGCCGACAATAGCAATTCTCGGGATTTCATCATCTTCCTCTGTATCTGCATCCTCAGGAAAATGCTTGATCACTTCATCCAGCATATCTCCCAGTCCCATACGGTTTGCCGCAGAGATCGGCATCGGTTCACCGATGCCAAGATTATAAAACTCATAAACATCCATCATAAATTTCTGAATGCTGTCTACTTTATTTACAACAAGGACAACCGGCTTACCGCTGCGGCGGAGCATATCTGCAACCTTTGCATCGGAGTCAACCAGTCCCTGATGAACATCTGTGATAAAGATGATAACATCTGCTGTATCAATGGCGATCTGTGCCTGCTCTCTCATCTGGGAAAGGATAATATCGCTGCTGTCCGGCTCAATACCGCCGGTATCGACCATGGTAAATGTCTTATCCAGCCATGTCACATCTGCATAAATTCTGTCTCTTGTAACGCCAGGTGTATCTTTTACAATAGAAATCTTCTCACCTGCCAGTGCATTAAACAAAGTGGATTTACCTACATTAGGCCTGCCCACTATTGCTACTACCGGTTTGCTCATATATCTGTCTCCTTCTTATCTTTTTATGGTCCGGTGCTTCGATCAGACAGTTCACCAGATCTGCACCCGGTTCGTCTACTACTACGATCTCTGTCTTAAGTGCCTGTCTGACATCCTCCACCGTCAGGTCATCCAGAAAAACATCCTCGCCGCTTCTGAGCATATTGCAGGGGATCAGAACTTTCTCTCCCAGTTCTCTCTGCGCAAGCTGATCCATAAGATCAGCAGCTGTGATCAGACCGGAAACTGTGATCTTCTCTCCAAAGAAATTATTCTTCACTGCATATACTTCAGCCTGGACATTCGGAAATTTCTCCTGTACCAGTTTTATCATTTTACCTATATAAGGCGCTGCCAGCCGCCCTGTCGCAACAGTCGCGTTTACTACTCTGTCATCGCCTTCAAGCTGTTCAAGTCTCTCTTTTACCTCTGTTTCAAGCAGACGCATCATACCAACGCCGTTCTCCAGCTGAAGGTATCCGTCATATCTGCCCTCTTCCGGAAGTTCATATCCCGCAAGAATATACCATTCATCCGAAGCATGCACAAAATGAATGCCATACTTCTTCACCATAATCTTCTGCCAACGTTCCACCTGACTGATCAGATATCTGGCATCCTCTTTATCAAAAGACTCCAGCGGATACAGACCGTCACGGTACTTCGAAAGTCCTACCGGAACAATAGAAACGCTCTGCAGTACAGGTGCATATTCGGAAAGCTTCTCCAGACTGTATTCCAGTTCATCTCTGTCATTGATCCCCTTGCATAGAACAATCTGTCCGTTCATAGTCACGTCACCCTTATAGAGTTTGTCAACTTTTGCAAGAGCATCTCCGGCAAAACGATTATGAAGCATTTTACAGCGAAGCTTCGGATTCATTGTCTGAAATGATACATTAATAGGTGAAAGATGAAACTTGATAATACGATCCAGATCATAATCACTCATATTGGTCAGGGTAACGTAATTTCCCTGTAGAAATGACAATCTGGAATCATCATCTTTAAAATATAAAGTTTCTCTCATACCGGGCGGCATCTGGTCAATAAAGCAGAAAATACAGTGATTGGAACAGGAGCGATATTCATCCATCAGACTGTTCTCAAACTCCACACCAAGGTCATCTTCATATTCTTTCTCTACTTCCAGTTCCCATTCCTCGCCATTCTTCTTACGGATGAGGAGTGTAACAAATTCGTCATTCATCAGATAACGATAATCAAACACATCCTCGACCGGCTGGCCGTTAATGGAAAGCAGCGCATCTCCCGGTTCCAGTTCCAGTTCCTCCCCGATACCGCCGGGAAGCACTTTGGATATAATATGTAAATTTTTTTTCATGTATTTAATAACTCCATCAAAATATAACCGGAAATTGTGGGATTATCTTCTCCGGTACATTTCTTTGATTCATAGATAACAGGTTTCGGGCATACTATCCCCTGTCCAAATCCCACTATCTTTTATATCATAACAATTTTATCAGAAAAAATCAATAAATTCCTTGACGTGATTTAGGGCAAATGTTATAAATTATATAGAAATCTATTTTTTGAGTATAAAATCACTTAGGAGGAGTATTATGCCAAACATAGAATTGTTGGAAAAGTCCATGCCGGTTGCGCCGATCCGTATCGCAGCTCTTGGATGCAGAGAACTTGCGGAGGAAGTTGATAAGAAACTGGTGAAATTCCGTAAAGAACTGGTTGAGCGTAAGCAGCTCAGTGTTATCCCGCAGGGTTACAGCGAGGAATCTTTTATTGTAGAATGTGACTGCCCTCGTTTCGGAACCGGAGAAGGTAAAGGTTATATCAAAGAATCCGTTCGTGGTACTGACCTTTATATCATGGTTGATGTAACCAATTACAGTGAAACTTATACTGTATGCGGACATGAGAACCATATGTCTCCTGACAATCATTTCCAGGATCTTAAAAGAATCATCTCTGCCGCAACAGGTAAGGCACATCGTATCAATGTTATTATGCCATTTCTTTATGAAGGCCGTCAGCACAGACGTACAAAGAGAGAATCCCTTGACTGTGCGCTGGCATTAAAAGAATTAAGCGATATGGGAGTTTCCAACATCATTACCTTTGATGCCCATGACCCGCGTGTTCAGAATTCTATCCCGCTGAACGGTTTTGATAACTTTTTCCCAACTTATCAGTTCTTAAAAGCTCTGATCAAGAGTGTCCCGGATCTTCGTGTTGACAATGATCATCTGATGATCATCAGCCCTGATGAAGGTGCGATGTCCAGAGCTGTTTATTTCTCCAATATCCTTGGAGTAGATATGGGAATGTTCTATAAACGTCGTGACTACTCTACGATCGTAAACGGCAAGAACCCAATCGTTGCCCATGAATTCCTCGGTGATTCTGTAGAGGGCAAAGATGTGGTAGTTATCGATGACATGATTTCCTCCGGTGGAAGTATGCTGGATGTTGCCAAACAGTTAAAAGAACGCCATGCAAAACGAGTATTCGTATGCACCACTTATGGTCTGTTTACAGATGGTCTGGCTAAATTTGATGAATACTATGAGAAAGGCTGGATGGACAGAGTAATTACAACTAACCTGAATTACCGTGTTCCGGAACTTCTTACAAGACCATATTATGTAGAAGCCAATATGAGCAAATATCTTGCAAGTATTATCGACATCATTAACCATGACGTTTCTGTTGAGAAAGTTCGTTCCAGCAACGAGAAGATCATGAGCCTGATGGAGAAAGTTAATTCCAGATAGTTTTATCTCATTATAATCGCAAACAAAAAGAAGAAGTATCTCATACATTGAGAGCTTCTTCTTTTTTGCCTATTTGTCGTTCTATTTTTTTATACCAAGAAAGGCACCCAGATTGCCGCGTTTTCCATGTGATGCCCTGTGAGAGAAGAGAAATTCCGGATTGCAGCAGGTGCAGATATTCGGCATGGAAATGTTCTCTTTCGGAATTCCCGCTTCCATAAAAATAATACGGTTTGCTTCCCAGAGGTTCAGCTGATATTTTCCATTCTCTTTTGCATAGAACAGATTTTCCCAGTGTTTCTGATCAAAAACATTTTTAAATTCTTCGATCACATCCAGACTTACTTCGTAGCAATCCTGGCAAATGGATGGTCCAATTGCCACTTTCATGTCTGACGGATCACTTCCATACTCTTCTGCCATTTTCTTTATTGTTACCGCGCCAATCTTCTGAACAGTGCCTCTCCACCCAGAGTGAGATAAACCAACAGCACGATGTACCGGATCTGCAAAATAAAGTGGTACACAGTCCGCATAAAAGGTTGCCAGCACCAGTCCCGGCACTTCCGTGATCATTCCATCTATGTCTGTATAATCCCGCAGACATGTAATTCCTTTTCCGCGGTCCTCTTCTGTTACCTTTCGTACATTACATGTATGAGTCTGGTCAGAGGTAACAATATCCTCCGCCTGAACTCCCATAGCAGCCGCGATCCTGTTATAGTTTTCTCTTACACAGGATTCCTCATCCCCTCTTGTAAAGCTCAGATTCATGGAGCTGTAAATCCCCTGACTTACACCGCCAAGGCGGGTGCTGAATCCATGAACGATCCAGTTCATATCATCAAATACAGGATATGTCAGAAAGGTAACCCCTTTATTATTCCGTACATTCATTTTCGGAAGCTGTTCACTGCTCCATTTTAATTCCATAGTCCTTTTCCTTTTCAATTCTGTCAAAATCATAAAACATCATTTTTATGCTTATATTTACTGTTATTCATGCCGTTACCATATGTATTCAAACGCATTTTTTATCCAGTGTACTTCATCATCGTCAATTCCTACCACATCAAAACGGCACGGAACATCCATACAGCGGTATTCCACCGTCAGAAAATATCTGGCTACTTTACATATCTTCCTCTGTTTCGCCGGATTTACCGCGTCTAAAGCGTAGCCGGAGCTATTATCATTTCGATATTTCACCTCAACAAAAACGAGATACCGTCCATCCCGGGCGATCAAATCGATCTCGCCAGACCTGCAGCGATAATTATATCTCAGGATAAACAATCCCTGTTTTTTCAGATAATCAGCAGCTTTTCTTTCGTACCAGGTTCCCATAGTTCTGGTATTGTTATACAAATTCTCCCATCCGTTTCTTTTTTATATGTAGGTATCTTTTGTATTGCATGTAAAAAAGTCATTGTCAAGCGGATAAAATCATCCACTTTGCTACGCGACTCTACACCAACTAACTGCTTCGCAGTTTATTCGGTTAAACTATCTGTGATAATGAAATTAGATTTATCAGATAAAATGTGTGATAAATGTCTTTCTATGGATAGGGGTCGCACCGTACTTTTTCAATGCTTCAATATGTGCTGCAGCGCCGTATCCCTTATTGGATGCAAATCCATATTCCGGAAATACCTTATCGTATTCTTCCATCAGTCTGTCTCTCGTCACTTTTGCAACTATACTGGCTGCAGCGATAGAAACACTCTTGGCATCCCCTTTTATGATCGGGACCTGCGGGATTGTGATCTGCGGAATTGTAACTGTATCATTGAGCAGAACCTGCGGAACCACTTCCAGTTTGCCAACTGCATCACGCATCGCCTCATAAGTAGCCTGAAGGATATTGATCTCATCAATACGTTCCGGGCTGCGCATGCCGATGCCCACAGAAACCGCCTCTTTCATGATCACATCATACAATTCTTCTCTCTTTGCAGCACTGAGTTTCTTGGAATCATTGAGGTAAAGAATCTGACAGTCCTTTGGCAGGATCACTGCGCATGCAACTACAGGGCCTGCAAGTGGCCCTCTTCCCACTTCATCAATTCCACACAAATATCCCAGATGTTCATATTTACGCTCATATTCCTTCATCTTCTCAATGCGCAGCTTTTCTTTCTCCAGTGCTGCTTCTTTCTTATGGCACTGCTCGATCAGCTTCTGCACACCACTTCTGGTGTCGTCTTTGTACATTTCATATAAAGCCGGGTAGCTGCGCATTTCTGCTGCAGCAAACTCGGCTTTGATCTCAGCTATTGTTTTCATACAGGTGCCCACTCCAATGTGATCCGTCCTGTTTTTCCGGAACGGAAATCGTCAAACAGTATCAGGGAAGCCTTGGCATAATCCAGTTCTTCCTGTTTTTTCAGGCAGCCTCGTGCTCTGGCAATCTGCTCCAGAACTTCTACAGCAGTTCCTTCTTCTGTGATCTGGTATCTGTCTGCCAGAATACCCTTATAATTCTCTCGCAGATAATCAATTAGCCAAAGTGCCAGTTCCTCCATATTCAGGATATCATCTTTAATAGAACCAACACATGCCAGACGCATCCCTACCTGCTGATCTTCAAATTTCGGCCACAGGATACCAGGAGTATCCAGCAGTTCCACGCCCTTATTCAGGCGTATCCACTGTTTTCCTTTTGTAACGCCCGGTTTATTTCCCGTTTTGGCACATGCACGTCCTGCAAAAGTATTGATAAATGTAGATTTACCTACATTTGGAATTCCCACTACCATAGCACGGATCGGACGATTTTTGATACCGCGGCGTCTGTCACGTTCAATCTTCTCTTTACATGCTTCCTGAATAACATTATTGATTGCCTTCATTCCGGAACCATTTCTGGAATCCACCTTTACAACATAAAATCCCTTTGACTGGAAATAATTTTTCCATGCTTCATTCTGACGTTCGTCAGCCAGATCCGACTTATTCAGAAGGATCAGTCTGGATTTATTTTTTCCCAGTTCATCTATATCCGGGTTTCTGCTTGAAAGAGGGACACGCGCGTCTACAAGTTCAATGATCAGATCGATCAGCTTGATGTCTTCCTGCATCTGTCTCTTTGCCTTGGTCATATGACCAGGGTACCACTGTACGTTCATATTTACCTAACCTTTCAAAAATCCAAATTTATCTTTTGGAGAAATGATAAACCATACCTTTCCCACAATATACTTCTTATTAATATTTCCGATATCACCGTACCGGCTGTCTTCACTGTTGTTTCTGTTATCGCCAAGTATAAAATATTCACCACTCTCAAGGGAAATTCCGCTTGAAGCTACTCCTGCATTACTGATCTCAGGGAAATCATGGTTCTCATCATATACTTCTCCATTAATCAGTATATTTCCATTAGATATCTGTACTGTCTCACCGGGCAGCCCGATCACACGGCCGATGTGCAGAGCTGCATCATCACTTCCGCTGGTCTTGTATACGATGATATCATCTCGTTTTGGAGATGATACTTTATATAATGCCCGATTCACAAAAAAACGCTCTCCTACCTGCAAAGTAGGCTCCATAGAATTCTCCTGCATAGTCACTGACTGAAACAGAGAAATTCCTACCAGAATTCCAAAGACAAGAGCTACCAGGATCTGAAAAATCCAGTTCAGTGTTCTGCGGACCTTACGGTCCTCCAGTTTTTCCTCTACCTTTATTCTGGTTTCCTGTATTGCCGGGTTCTCTTTCCATTTCTTGATATTCATTCAAATCTCCTACAGATGGAAAAAGAGGGACAATACACAAGTTATTGTCCCTTCTTCTACAATTCATGAAATTATTTAACAAGCTCTTTAACCTTAGCTGCTTTACCTACACGGTCTCTTAAGTAGTTCAGTTTCGCACGACGTACTTTACCACGACGGATAACTTCTACTTTAACTACATGTGGGGAATGAAGCGGCCATGTTTTCTCAACGCCTACTCCGTTAGAATTCTTTCTTACAGTAAAGGTAGCTCTGTTGCTTCCACCCTGTTTCTTGAGAACTGTTCCTTCGAAAACCTGAACACGTTCACGGTTTCCTTCTTTGATCAGTGCGTGTACTCTTACAGTATCACCTGTGTTGAATTCCGGTACTTCAGCTTTTAACTGAGCTGCTTCGATGTTTTTGATAATTTCGTTCATTTTATTCTCTCCTATTCTTATATGGATGTTCTTAATACATATTTCGTAACAGAGGACCATCTTTTTTCACAACAGTTGTGATTATACTATATTGCCCCATATATTGCAATACTTTTTTTGCAGATTTATTACAATTATCATAAATCCTGTGTTACTGTTCACTCCGTGCCCAGTAACACGCTTCGCGATGCACAGAATTTATGCTAATCGCATAAATTCGCGCGGTATGTCTCGGGTTTTCTGTGACCTTCGCTCACAAAAAATACCTCGCGGGATATTACCTGTGAACAGTAACAATCCTGTTACTGTTCACTTCGTACCCAGTAACACGCTTTGCAAGATACTACCAATGAACAGTAACTAACCCCTTGCATAATAACAATAAGCAAACCATACTTATTTTAGTAGCAGATTACTTCACAGCCAGTCTCTGTAACCAGAACAGTTACTTCCCACTGTGCAGACGGCAGACCATCTTCTGTGCGGACTGTCCACTCGTCGATCTCATCTGTGTAGATTTCATCGCTTCCCATATTTACCATCGGCTCAATCGTGAACATCATTCCCGGAACCATCAGGACGCCTGTATTCTCTTCGGAAACAAAGCTTACCCATGGATCTTCGTGAAATTCAAGTCCAACGCCGTGTCCGCCGATTTCTCTGACTACAGAATATCCGTTCTCTACAGCATGTTTATGAACTGCACTTCCCATATTTCCGATCGGTGTCCATGGTTTTACCTGTTCGATTCCCAGTTCTACGCATTCTTTGGTAACCTTGACCAGTTTCTCTTTCTCAGGGCTTACCTTACCGATACAGAACATTCTGGAAGAATCAGAGTAATATCCGTTATAAATTGTGGATACATCTACGTTAACGATGTCACCTTCTTTCAGGATCTGTTCTTCGTCCGGGATTCCGTGGCATACAACTTCATTTACAGAAGTGCACACACTCTTCGGAAAACCTTCATAATTGAGCGGAGCAGGAATTCCACCATGTCTCACGGTTTCCTCATGTACCCATCTGTCAATCTCTTCTGTTGAAACACCAGGTCCGATATGCTCTGCCACATAATCAAGAACTGCAATATTGATCTTACAGCTCTCTTTGATCTTCTCTACCTGCTCAGGAGTCTTGATCAGACTGCGATCTACGACTGCATATCCTTTCTGTTTCATCATCTCCATTTTTTCGTCAAATGCCTCATGGCATTTCTTATATTTCTTACCGCTTCCACACCAGCATGGATCATTTCTTCCAATTTTCAAAGACATGATATATTCCTCTTTCTTTTTCTTATGTCGGGTACGCGGATCGTTCTCATTTCAGCCGCAATATATAAAATAATATATGCAGAAAAACAATTTCTCTTAACGAGCCATGTACTGTTTTATCATACCACATTTTTCATTAAAAATGTGAATTGTTATTGGTAAAATTATTCGTTATTAACTTCTTTACTGATTTTCGTTTTACAGCCAGTCAGTTTCTTATCTGATTTCCAAGAGAAAAATCCAGCAGTTAATTGCTGCTGGATTTTTTAGAATCTGAAGTGGAAGTTGTATCTGCACTTGCATCTGAAGTTGTATCCGTACCTGAATCTGCATTCATAATCTGGTCAAGTTCGCTGATCATCTCATCATCTTTCAGGCGAAATTTGACTTCTACTCGTCTGGATGCATCCTTGTCCTCATTTCCATTGGAATCAAGTATCGGATTTGCAGATCCGTGACCATTTACTGTCAGATAATTCTGCAGGTCTGAAATCTCATCAGAGCTCAGGAAGTTCTCACGGATTTCCGTCAGATACTGTGCAACTGCCAGAGAACGTCTCTGTGAAAGTTCCAGATTATAATCATAATCTCCATCTGTATCTGTATAGCCGTCGATAATGATCTCTGCCAGATATTTCTTATAATCATCCTGCAGTAATACTTTGCAGTAAATCGGCAGGATATTGGCAAGCTCTGCTTTACCTTCATCTGTAAGATCTGACTGATCATAATCAAACATTACGTTTGCATTTAAAGTAAGTGCACCTGTCTGTGCATCAATATCAACACTGACATCATTCTTTGCAAATTCCTTTTGAAGCGCTTCAATAACATCCGCTTTCACACCGATGATATTATCAATCTTCTTCTGTTGTGTGGCAAGAAGAGAAGTTTTCTCATCAAGATCTGACTGCTGCTGATCCAGTGTTGCCTGCTGTTCTTTCAGCTGTGCTGCCAGTTCTGCCAGAAGTTTCTTCTGTTTATCCAGCTGTTCATCCTGGGAACTTAACTGGCTGTCTTTCTCATCCAGTTCGGTCTGCTGCGCCAGGATCTCTGCCGTATACTGCTCCTGGAGAGCAATCTTATCGTCTCGTTCTTTGATGCTTTCATTATAACTTTTCTGTGCCTGAAAAAGTGTCACACACATGATCAGGATGAAAAGGAGCAGCACGCCGGCCATCATATCAGAATACGATCGCCAGACATTGAATCCGCTGTCATCTGATTTCTTTCTTCTGCGCATAATTCTCTCCTTTTCTTATTTAAATAAACTGAATTTACCTTTCTGGTTTTTGGAAATGTTCTTCATGTTCTTACTCATTTCTTCAAGAAGCGCTTCCTGTCGTTCGCCCTGTTCTTCAAGAAGTCTGCGCACCTCTTCCATGGATTCTTTCTGCGATGCATTCTGACTTGTTTTTCCGGCAGAAAGGTAAATGTTATTGTTATCCTTCTGAACAGCGATATCCGCAAAAAGCTTACGCACTTCGTCCATTGTCTGATATGTCATCTTCTGATAAGATACAAAATCTTTCAGCTTGTCATCCAGTTCCTCAACCAATTTCTGATTAGCTCTGAGCACATCTTCTCCTGCCTGATTTGCAGCAGAAACTTTCTCCATACCCTGAGTGGCAGTCTCCACATATTTCTGCATGGTCTGGTTGCAGGCAACCCAGAATTTGGCGGATGTTTTCTCTGATTCGCGCAGATAATCTGCAACCCTCTGGTAATCCTGCTGCTGCATTTTCTGGATCTCCTGATTGTCCTGTGTAATTCTTGTTGCAGTAGTCATATAACGCCCCTGGATCCTGCCAAGTTCATCTACGATTTCTTTCATAGATTCGCTCTGCCTTGCATAGGATTCATTTAACTGATCGCTCATTGACTGATAAAGACGTGTTGTATAATCTGCAGTCTCTTTCTGTGCTTTCTTCAGTTGTACAAGTGCCTCATTAAAATCCTTGAACTGCATCTTAAAAGATCCATTCATTTCTCTTAAGAAAGAACGTAGGATCTCCTGCACCATATCCTCCTGACATCTTGTCACAGATTCTGTCAGGATCTCCAGAGTTTCATTCATCTTCTGGAAAGTAGGATTGATCGCTTTCTCGAAACTGTCTGCCATCTGAGAAGTCAGCTGCTCTGCCATCTGTTTCATAGCTTTTGTCTGAACTTTCTGGCTTGCAAGCATCAGATTTCTTGATTCACTCTCTGCAGTCGGAAGTACATAAAGGTGAAATTTCTCCAGAAATCCCTGCAGTTTCTCGTCCATTCCTGCATAAACGCTCTTCATTCCCGAACTGTAGATCAGCGCAAATGCAATTCCGTAGATAGAAGTAAGGAATGCAACCTTGATACCCTCTACCAGAGTAGACACAGATGTAGTCATTGTCTCATAACTGGATGGCTCAAAACTCTTCAGACCCCATACCAGACCGATAAAAGTTCCAAGAATACCCAGACTGGTAAAAATATCCGGTGCCATCTCCAGAATCTTCTTATGTACATGAAGATCGATCTCGTCTTCATTTATATACTCTTCAATGCCGCCAACACCTTCCTGGTTCTTACCCATGGAATCAATGAAGTTATCCATTCTGTCATCCAGATATTTGTGATCAAAGATTCCCTTCAGGCAGGAGAGATCTTCCGTCTTTGCCTTGCCGGGCATTTTGAATACACTGGTAAGCTCCTGTGTACCACGCATAAATGCCTGTGCGATGCCATCCACCCGGAACATTCCTCCGAAGAGTCCTACCAGATAGATCACTGCCATAATGGCAAGAAATACAAAGTTATAAGTCATCGTGCTGACTGAACCTTTTCCCGTAATCAGAGTCATAGCGATACAACCGCCAAGAACTGCCAGAAAAAGTACAGTATTCATAATTCTTTTGCCCATAATGCACCTCCTGTGGTTATTTGCAAATATATTGCATAAAATTACAGACAATTTCCTTTTTCGTTTATCATATCACAATGGCATATCAGCTACAAGTGAAAATACTGTGTCCAAAAGTAAAAATAGCAGAGAACATAGTCATATAAACCAGCTCTCTGCCACATACGATTAATATTCACTTATTATATCTCAGAATAAACCTTATCTTCTTCCAGAAGCCATGCTTTGCCGTCTTTTACCTCAACCAGGTTGATGCTGCAGTTGGGCGGCACGCATCCATGCCAGAAATGTTCATGGTCCTGATAGATATTCTGGAGTAATGCACGGACTGCACATCCATGGGAAGAAACAAGAACTGTTTTGTCCGTCAGTTCAGGATCTGTCGTCTTCTCCCGCCAGAAATCTCCGGTACGTTTCAGGATATCAGAGATATCCTCTCCGTTCTCCGGGCGTTTGAATTTCAGCGGATCTGTAAAAAAGATCTCCATTTCATGACTGACAATTTTCCCCTGTGCATCTTTAAACTGTGTTCCTTCAAGAACTCCAAAATCAATCTCCTGAATTCTTTTATCTTCGATCACCGGAATATCTCTGTCTCCAAGCACACACCTGGCAGTCTGCTTTGCTCTTGTCAGCGGACTGGTAAAACAGATGTCGAAATGTACATCTTTTAACGCCTCACCCGTTTTCTCCGCAAGTTCGATTCCCTCAGGAGCAAGGGGAATGTCCATTGCCCCCTGCACCTTCTTCAGTTTATTCCACTGGGTTACCCCATGCCTTAATACATAAAGTAACATTAACTTCTCAGCTCGATTCCAAGGTCAGTCAGACCGTTTAATATCTTCTTCATTGCTGCTGTGATCTCACTCTCTTCGAGGGTCTTGTCATGATGACGGAATACCAGAGAATAAGCCATGGATTTGTAGCCTTCCTTGATCTGGTTTCCTTCATAGATATCAAATAACTGATAGCTCTCCAGGATCTTTCCGCCTCTCTGTGTAAGGACATGCTCAATCTGTCCTGCAAGAACAGTTTTCGGAACAACCATACTTAAGTCACGGGTTACTGCCGGATATTTGGCAATTCCTGTATATTTATGATTGAAGCTTGCAAATTCAAGAACTGTAAGGATATCGATCACTGCAACATATGCTTTGTCACCGATCCCATAAGCATCAGCTACCAGAGGATGAACCTCTCCAAGATATCCTACCACTTTACCGTCGTAGATCATGTTTGCCTGTCTTCCCGGATGAAGGTAAGTTTTACCGCTGTTCGGGTCATAATCTACTTTATCTCTCATGCCGACTTTCTCAAAGAACTCTTCGCAAACACCCTTCATGTCAAAGAAATCACCGTTTCCGTACATACCAAGTGTAAAGTGCATACGCTCGTCAGGAAGCTCTGTCAGAGGCAGGGAATGTGGACGATATACGTTGCCAAGTTCATAAAGACGGACATCTTTATTTCTTCTGTTATAGTTTGTGGCCAGAGAACTGAGCATACCGTTTAATGTAGTAGTTCTCATTACGCTGTAATCTTCTCCCAGAGGGTTGCTGATCACGATTCCCTGACGAAGCTCACTGTCAGCCGGAAGTCTTAATTTGTCAAATACTTTCGGGCTTTCGAAAGAATAACTCATTCCTTCGGAGAAGCCACAATATTCAGC